>NZ_LIRG01000055.1 GCF_001419695.1 Streptomyces prasinopilosus | reverse complement strand
GTCCGGACCGGGGGGCCGACCTCGTACGGCGCGTCTCAGGCGTGCAGCCCCAGATCGCCGCGCACCGGCTTGGCCTGGTCGACCACGTCCGCCGCCTCCTCCGCGGTGCCGAACACCGTCGTCCGGGACTCGTCGGCGCTCGACTCCTCCTGCGGCGACATGAGCTCGAAGGGGACCGCGGTGCGCGTGTTCAGACCGGTGTCGAGGCCGGTGGACGCCAGGTCGACCTCCTGCGCGTACGCGGGCGCGGCCATACCGGCGGCGATCAGGGACCCGGCAATGACGGCGGCAGCCTTCAGGGACTTCATCGTGTTCCTTTCTTCGGCAACGCGGGTCGCCGGAGGGGGCTTTGTGTCGCCGTGCTCAACGATCCTCGGCCCGTGCGGAAACCGGGGAACCACGGATTGACGAGTCGTCATATGAGATCAGAAGAGCGGTGGCGTCATCGGCGGCGGCGGAACGGTGACCGCGGGCGCCGGGGTTGCCGTGCCGCGCGAGCGGCGCGGCACGCCTTCGGCGTCCCCTTTTCACCCGTACGGCCCTGATCGGGCCGACAGGGCGACGGGACTGCACCACCCGGGTGTCGCTTCACGCGGATCGGTTTCACGTTTCCAACACACTTGTCGGCGTTGATTGAGTTTCGGCAAATTTGTCCGGCCGGTGGCTAGAGTTGCGCCGACGCACCCCAGGAGCGGACGCATCGCACTCCTCGTGCTGCCTGCTCCGTCCCGGCGGTCCCGCTCGTCGTCGCCGTCCTCGGGCGAGGCACCGGCGGCCGCGGACGTCGTCTTCACCCATCCGGCCCCTGCCACCCGTTCCGAAAGGCTCCGACGGTCATGCGCCATTCCCTGGGTCAGTTGCTCCGTCCCGTCACCGTGGGCGTCCTCGCCCTCGTCGCGATGTGGGCGCCCTGCGGCGCTCCGGCCGCCGCTCCGGCCGCGCCGCCCGCGCCGGAGGCGAGCGGTCTCGCGTTCGGCCAGCGGTATCACGCGCTCCAGCACGGGGGCATCGTGCGCGCGGCCAACTCCTCCGCCACCTGCCGCACGGCCGGGTCGTCCTCGTGCGCCGACGCGCAGGCGGGCGCGCGGGCGGTGAACGGCGACTTCGACATGTTCTACGTCGACGTCGACCGCGACGCGAACACCTACAACTCCTCCCGCGCGGAGGTCCGTCTGCCCTCCGGCTCGCGGGTGACGTACGCGCGCCTGTACTGGGGCGGCAACCTGCGCGTGGGCGAGCAGAAGCCCGCGGAGGACAACGGGCGGGTCCTGATCGCCGAACCCGGCGGGGAGTACAAGGAGCTCCTCGCGGACACCGTCGTGGGACACGACGTGGCGGACGGCGCCGACGCCTTCCAGGCCTCGGCGGACGTGACCCGGCTGGTGCGGGACAGCGGGGCGGGCCTGTACACCGTGGCGCAGGTCAACGTGGCCGCCGGCCGTTCGGCGGCCGGCGCGTGGGGCGGCTGGACCCTAGTGGTGGCGTACGAGAACCCGGCGGAGCCGCTGCGGCACCTCTCGCTCTGGGACGGCTTCGCGCCGCTGCGCTCCCGCACCGGACCCGAGGTCGGGCTCACCGGCCCGGACCTCCCGGAGGGCGCGGGGGGCCAGGTGGGACTGGTGGCGTACAACGGCGATCGCGGCACCACGGGCGACTCGCTCACCGTGACCACCGGCACGCCCGCCTCCACCGCGACGCTCACCGACTCCGCCAACCCCGCCGGCGACGTCCTGAACTCCACCGTCAGCGGGCCCGCCGGGGCCGTTCCGGCGCGGGTGCCGGCGTACGCCAACACGCTCGGCTACGACTCCGACGTGTTCACCCTCGGACGCGGTGTGCTGCGCGCCGGCGACCGGATGAGCCTGCGGCTCTCGTCCCAGCGGGACGCGGCCTGGGCCGGCGTGCTCTTCGCCGCCGTCGACGCCCGGCGATGAGCACGCCGGCACCCGTCCCGGACGCCGCCGCGGGTGAGGGACCCGCACGCCCGGACCCGCCGACCGGCGACCGCCGGCCGCGGGTGCTGCACCTCACCCAGCCGGTGGACGGCGGGGTCGCGCGCGTGGTGACGGACCTGGTCCGCGCGCAGGTGGCGGAGGGCCTGGACGTCACCGCGGTCTGCCCCGACAGCGCGTTCGCCCTCCACCTGCGGGCGCTCGGCGCGCAGGTGCGCGACTGGCGGTCCACGCGGTCGCCCGGCCCGTCGCTCGTGCGGGAGGTGCGGCACCTGGCGCGGGTGATCGACGAGGTGCGCCCCGACCTGGTGCACGCGCACAGCGCGAAGGCCGGGCTCGCCGGACGGCTCGCGGTGCGCGGCCGGATCCCGACCGTCTTCCAGCCGCACGCCTGGTCGTTCGAGGCGGTGGGCGGGGTCACCGCGGCGCTCGCGCTCGGGTGGGAACGGTGGGGGGCGCGCTGGGCCACGCGGGTGGTGTGCGTGAGCGAGGCGGAACGGGCGACCGGTGTGCGCGCCGGGATCACCGGACGGTGGGCCGTCGTCCCCAACGGCATCGACCCCGAGCGCTTCCGCCCGGCCCACGCCGACACCGTGCGGGCCGGGCTCGCCCCGCTCTCCGCCCTCCGCCCCGCGACACCGCTCGTGGTCTGCGTGGGGCGGCTCTGCCGGCAGAAGGGGCAGGACGTCCTGCTGCGGGCGTGGGACACCGTCGTGCGGCGGGTGCCCGCCGCACGCCTCGTCCTGGTGGGCGACGGACCGGACGACGGCCTGCTGCGCGCGCGGGCCCCCGGGTCCGTGCTGTTCGCGGGAGCCGTCACCGACGCCTCGCCCTGGTACCGGGCCGCCGACCTCGTCGTCCTGCCGTCCCGCTGGGAGGGCATGGCCCTCGCCCCGCTGGAGGCGATGGCCTGCGGCCGTCCCGTGGTGGTGACGGACGTCGACGGCGCCCGCGAGAGCCTGCCGCCGGCCCTCGCCCCCCACTGCCTGGTACCGCCGGAGGATCCAAAGGCCCTGGCCGGGGCCCTGTCCGGGCTGCTGCTCGACCCGCCGCTGCGCGAGTCGCTCGGCGACGTGGGCCGTCGGCACGTGCTGTCCGTCCACGACGTACGGCACACCGCCGAGCAGATCGCGGGCGTCTACCGCGATCTGCTCGGCGCCCGGCCCTCCGGGGGGAGGGGGCGTCCGTCCCGGGCCGTCGAGCGTGGCGGGGCCCGCGGCACCGGGCGGGGGCAGCCGCCCGACGCGGGCCGCCGCACCGAAGCGGCGAACCGGACCACGCAGCGCGTCGAGCCCACCAAGTACAGGGAGACCATCCGCTCGTGACCGCCGAACCCACCGTGACCTCCCCCGGCGTACCGCCGCGGGACCACGGATCCTCACCCGTCTCCGTCATGCCGCCGCGCGACACCGCCGTCGGTCCGCGGCTGCCCGGCCCCCTTCCTGCGGCACGGCCGGACTCGCCCGTACCGCTGTTCCTCGCGGACGCCGCCGCGGCCCTGCTGGGCACGCTGACGCTGTCCGGCACCCAGGGGTACGCCCCGCTCGCCGCCCTGCTGATCGGCGCGTCGCTGCTGCTGCGCCCGCGCGGCGACCGGTCGCCGGCGGCGGGGCCGCCGGGAGCGGGGCCGCTGGAGGACCTGCCCACCGTGTGCGGCCGGGTCGCGGTGGCCTGGCTGGCGTCCGCGGCGCTCTGGGCGGCGTACCGGCCGGAGCACGCGCTGTCCGCCGGCGCCGTGCTGACCGGTCTGGCCCTGCAGTCGGCGGCCGGCGGCGCGCTGCGCGCGGCCGTGCACGGGCGGCGGCGCGCCGTGCTGCGGCGCCGCCCGCACGCGGCGCTCGTCGTCGGCCCGGCGGCGACCGCGCAGCGCGTGGCCGCCGCCCTGCTGCGGCACCCGGGGTGCGGGGTGCGGCCGGTGGGGATCGTCGCCGGGCAGCCGGACGGCGCCGGGGGCCTGCCGGTGCTGCGCACCGGTGAGGAGGTCGAGCGGGCGGTCATCCAGAACGGGGTGCGGGCCGTGCTGGCCGTCCACCCCTCGGTACGCGCCGGACAGGGCCCGCTGCTGCACGCGCTGGCCGAGGCGGGCTGCGTGGTCCGGGAGATCGACGCCGACGCCCTGCCGTACCCGGCGGAGGAACGGCTGGCCGGTTTCCCGTGCCGCCGCCTGGACCTGTCGCCGGCGCGCCGCGGCAGTGCGGGCAAGCGCGCGCTCGACGTCCTGGTGTCGGGGACGCTGCTGCTGCTGACCGGTCCGCTGCTGCTGCTGTGCGCGCTGGCGCTGCGGATCAGCGACGGGCCGGGCGTGGTGTTCCGGCAGGAGCGCATCGGCAGGGGCGGCGAGCCGTTCACGCTGCTGAAGTTCCGTACGCACCGGCCGGCCGACGCGCACGAGTCGGCGACCCGGTGGAGCGTGGCCGACGAGCACGAGATGCGCCGCTTCTGCCGCATGCTGCGGCGCACCTCGCTCGACGAACTGCTCCAGCTGTGGAACGTGCTCCGCGGCGACATGAGCCTGGTCGGGCCGCGGCCCGAACGCCCCTACTTCGTCTCCCAGTTCAGCCGGACCCATCCCGGTTACGCGGCCCGGCACCGGATGCGGGCCGGCATCACCGGTCTCGCCCAGGTCCACGGCCTGCGCGGCGACACCTCGATCGAGGACCGCTGCCGGTTCGACAACGCCTACATCGACGACTGGTCGCTGTGGCAGGACGTCCGCATCCTGCTGCGCACCGCGGTCACGCTGGTCCGTCCGACGGGGAGCTGACCGACGTGAGCCTCGCTCCCGCACCGCTCCCGCTCCCGTTCGCCCGCCGGGCCGCCGGGCTGGTGCCGGTGCTGCCCCTGGTGGCGCTGCCCGCCCTGCTGGCCCTGCCGGTGACGCACGGCGGAGCGGGGCCCGCGGACGTGGTCTCCGCGCTGGTGGTGGTGTACTGCGCGGTCCGCCTGCTGCGCGAGCGGCGGCGTCCGCTGCCGCCCGCCGCGGCCGTGGTGCTGGGCCTGCCGGTCGTGGGGCTCGCGCTCGCCGCGATGGGGGCGTCCTCGCCGGAGGCCGGGCTCACCGGCCTGGGCCGCTACCTGCAGGTCTTCGTGCTCGTCCCGGCGGCCGTGCTGATCCTGGTCCGCGACCGCACCGACTTCCGGGTGCTGGCCTGGTCGTTCGTGGGACTCGCGCTGTGGCAGGGCGCCGTCGGCGTGCACCAGTACGCCACCGGGACCGGCGCCTCCTACCAGGGCGAGGACGTCCGGGCGGTCGGCACCTTCGGCGCCCACGACGTGATGGGCATGGCGACGGCGGTCTCCCTCGGCCTGGTGTGCGCGGCCGGGATCGCGCTGGGCCGGGCGGCGGTGTGGCAGCGGGCGGCGGCCACCGGCTGCGCCGTGCTCCTGCTGCCGCCGCTCGCCCTCTCCTTCAGCCGGGGCGCCTGGATCGCGACCGCCCTGACGTGCGCCGTGCAGCTGGCCCTGACCGGGCTGCGGCGCACGCTGAAGGTGGCCCTGGCCGTGGCCGCCGCGGGCGTGGTCCTGGCCGGCGGGTTCGGCGTCGGCACGGCCCAGCTGCAGGAGCGGATCGACAGCATCGCGCGGGTCGGCGACGCCCCCGACCAGTCGGTCGTGGACCGGTACGCGCTGTGGGCGTCCGCCGGTGGCATGTGGCGCGAGCAGCCGCTGACGGGCGTGGGTCTGAAGGGCTTCCCCGAGCACCGCGACGGGCACGCCACCCTGGCGCTGTCCTCGGGCAGCGACGTCGAGGGCGCGGGGACGGAGTACCGCAGGCAGGAGCTGCTCTCGCCGCACAGCATGTACCTGCTGGTGCTGAGCGAGCAGGGCCTGATCGGGCTGGTCGCCCTCGGCGGCGGCTGGCTGGCGCTGCTGGTGGTCGGGGGCCGGAGGCTGCTGCGCCTGCGCGGCCGCGGACACCTTCGCGGTCACGCACGCGCGTGCGGCGGCGGGCACGGGTGCGGTGACGCGGGCGTGTGCGGCGACGGGCCGGAACCCGGCCGGGAGCCGGCACCCGACTGCGGTCTGGTCGCCTGCGGGCTGCTGCTGTGGCTGCTGACCGACTTCGTGTACGGCGACATCGGCGGCCCCTCGACGCTGCTGGTCGCCCTGAGTCTGGGGCTCGCGGCGTGGTGGGCGCTGGCCGGCGGCGAGTGCCGGGACGCCGTGCCGCGGAGCACGGCGGCGGAGCGGGCCGAGGAGGCCGCGGCCCGATGACGGTGGTGCCCTCGCAGAGTCCCGCCCCCGGCACCGACGGGGACACCGGCGGGCCGGCGGCCGTGCCCGCGGCGCGAGCCGCCGCCGCCCCCGGGCCCGGGGGCGGCCCGGCCCCGGTGCCGGCCTCGTCCTCCCGGAGGTTCCTCGCCCGTGCCGCGCTCGTCACGGCGGCGCTGTCCATCGCCGGTTCCCTGCTCGGCCTGGTGCGCGACCAGTCGCTGGCGCGGCTGTTCGGTGCCGGCAGCGACACGGACGCCTTCCTCGTCGCGTGGACCGTGCCGGAGATCGCCGCCACGCTGCTGATCGAGGACGGGCTGGCGATCGCGCTGATCCCGGCGTTCAGCATGGCGCTGGCCCGGCGCGCCCGGGGCGGACCGGGCGACCCGGTCCGCGCCCTGGTCGCCGCCACGCTGCCCCGGCTGTGCCTCGCCCTCGCCGCGACGGCCGCCCTGGCCGCCGCCGCGGCCCCGTTCCTGGTGCGGGTCCTGGCGCCGGGCCTGCCCGACCCGGGGCTGGCCGTCGACTGCACCCGGCTCACCGCGGTCAGCCTGCTGGCCTTCGGGCTCGCCGGCTACTGCAGTGCCGCCCTGCGGGCGCACCGCAGCTTCACCGCGCCCGGGGCGATCTACGTCGCGTACAACACCGGCATCATCGCGGTGATGTTCCTGCTCGGCGGCGCGTGGGGCGTGCGCGCCGCGGCGGCCGGGGTGGCGGTGGGCGGCTGTCTGATGGTGCTGGTGCAACTGCCGTCGCTGTGGCGGCAGCTGGCGTCCCGCACCCCGGCCGTCGAGGGGGCGGCGGGTGACGCGCCGGAGCGGCCGGTGCGGTTCGCCCTGATCGCCGCCGTCCTCCTCTTCGCGCTGTGCCGCCAGTCGCAGGTCCTGGTCGAACGCTTCCTCGCCTCCTCCCTTCCCTCCGGGGCCATCTCGCACCTGAACTACGCGCAGAAGGTCGCCCAGATCCCGATGACGCTGTCGCTGATGGTGTGCACCGTCACCTTCCCCGTGGTGGCGCGGGCGCTGGCGGACGGGGACACCGCACGCGCGCGCGACCGCGTGGAGCGGGACCTGGTGCTGTCCGCCTGCGTGGTGCTGACGGGCATGGGCGCGGTGATCGCCTGCGCCCCGCAGATGATCGAACTGCTCTTCCAGCGCGGCGCGTTCACCGCGGACGACACCGGGGCGACCTCGGACGTCATGCGCGTGTACGCCCTTGGGCTGCTGGGGCAGACCCTGGTGGGGGCGCTGGTCCGCTCGTACTTCTCGGCGGGCCGGCCCAGCTGGTACCCCCTCGCGGTGATGTGCGCGGGCATCACCGCCACGTCGGTGATCGGCGCCGTGGCCGTGCGCCCGTGGGGGGTGGCGGGGATCGCCGCCGCCAACGCGTTCGGCATCACCGTCACGGCCGTCCTGCTGCTGACCGGTCTGCGCACGTCCCGGCGCGGCGGCCCCCGGGCCGTCTCCCTGCGGGTCCGGCCGGTCCTGGCCGCGCTGGGCAGGCCGGTGCTCGCCGCGGCCGCCGCCACCGCCGCCGGGGCGTTCGCCGCGGGCCGGTTCGCGTCCCCCGCGGCGGGTCTCGCGGCCGGCGTCCTGAGCGTGGCCGTCGTCTTCGCCGCTCTCTCCCTGGCCCTGGGCGTCCAGGGCTCCGCATCCGCAGTGCGCTCCGTGCGCACCGTCACACGAAGGCTCACTCATGGCCGCTCCCGTTGACTCCGTCGGCCCCGCCGATCCCGCCGATCCCGTCGACTTCGCCGGTTCCTCCGGCGCCGGCGGGCTTCCCGCCGCGCCGCCGGGCCCCGTCCCGTGGGTGGCGATGTACCACTCGGTGGGCGACCGCTCGGACGACCCGTACCGCATCACGGTCACGCCCGAGCGGCTGGAGGCGCAGCTGGCCTGGCTGCACCGGCGGGGGCTGCGCGGCGTGTCCGTGGCCGCCCTGCTCGCCGCCCGGGCCCGGGGCGGCGGACGGCGCCTGGTCGGGCTGACGTTCGACGACGGGTACGCCGACTTCGTCACCGAGGCCCTGCCGCTGCTGCGCCGCTGGAACTGCGGCGCCACGCTCTTCGTCCTGCCCGGGCGGCTCGGCGGCGAGAACGCCTGGGACCCGCTCGGCCCGCGCAAGCCGCTGCTGACCGCGGCCGGCATCCGGTACGCGGCGGCCGAGGGCGTGGAGATCGGTTCGCACGGGCTGACCCACGTCGACCTCACCCGGGCGGACGACGCCGTCCTGCGGGCCGAGGTGGCCGGGAGCCGCGAGCGGCTCGCGGAGCTGACCGGCGCCCGGATCGACGGCTTCTGCTACCCGTACGGCACCGTCGACGCCCGCGCGGTGCGGGCCGTGCGGGAGGCAGGCTACGCCTACGCGTGCGCCATCGACCCCGGCCCGCTGACCGGCCCGCACGCCCTGCCGCGCGTGCACATCGGCCAGAACGACACGGCGTGGCGCCTGGGCCTGAAGTACCGGCTGCACCGGCTGCGCCGGCGCCCGGTGGGGGGCCGGTGAGATGAGGGTCCTGCACATCATCACCGGCCTCGGCGTCGGCGGGGCCGAGCAGCAGCTGCGGCTGCTGCTGCGTCACCTGCCCGTCGACTGCGACGTCGTGACGCTCACCAACCCCGGCGCGGTCGCCGAGGGCCTGACCGCCGACGGCGTCCGCGTCGTGCATCTGGGCATGGGCGGCAACCGTGACGTGACCGCGCTCCCGCGGCTGGTCCGGCTGATCCGCTCGGGCGGCTACGACCTGGTGCACACGCACCTGTACCGGGCCTGCGTCTACGGCCGGTTCGCCGCCCGCCTCGCCGGGGTGCGCGCGGTCGTCGCCACCGAGCACTCCCTGGGCGACTCGCAGATGGAGGGCCGCCCGCTGACGGCGGGGGTGCGCGCGCTGTACGTCTCCAGCGAGCGGCTCGGTTCGGCGACGGTCGCCGTGTCCCCGGCGGTGGCCGACCGCCTGAAGCGCTGGGGCGTGCCCGCTCCCCGCATCGAGGTCGTCCCGAACGGCATCGACCTGGAGCGCTTCTGTTTCGACGCGGAGCGGCGGGCGCGCACCCGCCGCCGCCTCGGGCTGCCGGAGGACGCCTTCGTGGTGGGCGCTGTCGGCCGGCTCGTCCCCGGGAAGCGGTTCGACGTCCTGGTCCGGGCGCTCGCCCGGCTCCCGGAGGACCACCGGCTGCTGCTGGTGGGCGGCGGTCCCGAGGAGCACGCCCTGCGCCGCACGGCCCGTGAGGCGGGGGTGGCCGGCCGGGTCCTGTTCACCGGCGAGTGCCCCTACGCCGCGGACGGCTCGCCCGGCCCCGATCTGCCGTCGCTCACCTCGGCGATGGACGTGCTGGCGTCCCCGTCCCTGGAGGAGGCCTTCGGCCTGGCGGTGGTGGAGGCGCTGGCGTCGGGCCTGCCCGTGGTCTACGCCTCCTGTCCGGCGATCGAGGACCTGCCGCCGTCGGCCGCGCCCGGCGCCCGGCGGGTGCGGGGCGGCCCCGAGGCGTACGCGCGGGCGGTCGCCGGGGTCCGGGCGGCGGTTCCCGGGCCCCGCACCGTCCCGGAGGCCGCGCGCCGCTACGGCATCACCCGCAGTACCGACCGCCTCATGAACGTGTACGCGACCGCCGTCTCCCGTTCTTCTTCGTCCCCTTCCTCTTCTTCCTCTTCTCCGGGAGCGAGTTCCTCATGACCGACACTCCGATCCGCCGGCTCCGTCCGTTCCCGGTCCGTACCGGGAGGCTGCCGGCCTGGTCCGTGATCGCGGCCGGCACTCTCGCCGGCTGCCTGTCCGGCGGCGCGTACGGCCTGCTCGCCCCGACGACGTACACGGCCACCAGCTACGTCGTCGCCGTACCGACCGCGAAGTCCACCCCGGAGTCCGCCCGCGGTTTCGCGCAGGCGTACGGGCGGGTGGCCACGCAGCTCGCGGTGCTCGGGGACGCGCAGGTGTGGGCGGGCGTGCCGGTACGGACCCTGCGGGACAGCGTGCGCACGGCGACGTCGCCGGACGCGCCGATGGTCGCCGTCTCGGCCACCTCCTCGCGCCCCGATCTCGCCGTCGACATGGCCGACGCGGTCTCCCGCGCGCTGACGCAGCACGCGGAGAAGACCAAGGGCAGCACCCAGGTGCGTCTCGTGCAGTTCTCGCGTGCGGTGGAACCGGGCGGGCCGACGTCCGCCTCGCCGGCGCTGACCTCCCTGGTGGGGGCGAGCGCGGGCGGCCTGCTGGGCGGTCTGGCCCTGCTGGCCCGCCCGCGGCGGGCCGGCGGGGACGG
>NZ_LIRG01000549.1 GCF_001419695.1 Streptomyces prasinopilosus | reverse complement strand
TCGGGAACCTTCCGGGCGGCCGTGGTGCGGTGGGGTGGTGCCGGCGGGTGCCGCCGGCCGGGGCTGCTCCCCCACCGCGTATCCAGGTCGCGGCTCCTGACACGTACTGCCTTCCGCCCGAAGCGGTGGGGGGTCCCGGGGGGCCTTGCCCCGCGGTGCGGCCGGGCGCACGCTGGTGCCATGGGCACGGGACCCACGCTCATCACCTCCGTGCAGCGTGCCTTCCGCCTGCTGGAGGCGGTGAGCGCGCACGAGACCGGTGCGCCGGCGAAGCGGCTGGCGCGCGAGGCGGGTCTGCCGCCGGCCACCGCCTACCACCTGCTGCGCACGCTGGTGCACGACGGATACCTGCGCAAGCTGGAGGACGGCGGGTTCGTCCTCGGCGAGCGGCTGCACGCGCTGCGCACCGACGGCCGCGGCCAGGCCCTGCTCAACCGGGTGCGGCCGACGCTCGCCGCCCTGCGGGACGAGCTCTCGGCCGCCGTCTACCTCACCTTCTACGAGGACGGCGAGATCCGGGTCGCCGAGATCGCCGACGGTCCGCGCGCTCCCCGGGTGGACCTCTGGGTCGGCTTCGAGGACGCCGGGCACGCCACCGCGCTGGGCAAGTCCGTCCTGCGGCAGCTGGACGACGCGGCCCGCCGGGACTACCTGTCGCGGCACGCCCTGAACGACCTCACGCCCCGCACGATCACCACCGCGCCGGAACTGCTGCGCCGGATCGACTCGAGTCCGGTGGCCCCCGTCGTCACGGACCTGGAGGAGTACGCGCTGGGCACGGTCTGCGCCGCGCTTCCCGTCTACAGCGGGGACACCCTGGGCTCGCTCGGCGTGTCCCTGCCGGCGGACCGGCTCCCCCGGCTCGGGGAGGTCCGGGCGCGGCTCATACCCACCGCCGACCGCATCACCCGGAACCTCTCTCTCACTATCTGAAAATCATCCTCTTGTGACGTCCGGCACCCCCCGGCTTTCCTGGACGGACAGGACATCGGGGAACGCGAGCGCACAGTGAGGATCTCGGACGGCACATGAGTCACGCCCGACAGCACCGTGACGGCCACCGGCCGGTGCGGCGTTTCCGGGGCCGGGGGGCCGGCCGTCCGCCGCTCCCCCGCATCCGGGCGCTCGCACACCGGACCGCCGGTACGCCCGTACTGCCCCTGCTGCTCGTCTGCGTCATCACGGTCATCGACGTCGTCGGGGGGACGAGCCTGGTCTGGCTGCCCATGCTCGCCGCCGGGCCCGCCCTGGCGGCCGCCACCTGCGGGTGGCGCGGAGTCGCCGGGGTCGGCCTCCTCGCCACCCTGCTGAGTGTCGTGCTCGGGGTCAGGAACGGGGTGAGCGGCGGGAACCTGGTCGCCGTGCTGGCCGTCCTGGCGAGCGTCACCCTGGCCAGCATCCTGGCCGGGGCGGTGCGCGCCCGCCGCGAGCAGGTCCTCGCGGCCGTCCGCTCCGTCGCCGAGACCGCGCAGCACGCCCTGCTCCAGCCTCCGCCGGCCACCGTCGGCCCGTTCCAGGTGGCCGTCCACTACAGTGCCGCCGCCGCGGAGGCCCGGATCGGCGGGGACCTCTACGCCCTGATCCCCACCCCCCACGGGGTGCGGACGATCGTGGGCGACGTGCGCGGCAAGGGGCTGTCGGCCGTGAAGACCGCCGCGCTGGTCCTCGGCGTCTTCCGGGAGGCGGCCTACGACGAGCCCGACCTCCTGGCCGTGGTCGGCAGGATCGAGCGGAGCCTGGCCCGCAACCTGGGGGACGACGACTTCGTCACCGCCGTGGTCGCCGGGTACCCGGAGCCCGGGCGCCTGGAGCTGGTGAACTGCGGGCACGCGCCTCCCCTGCTGGTCCGGGGTTCCGACGTGGTGGCGGTGGAACCCGCGCGGCCGGCACCGCCGCTGGGGCTGAGCGCCCTCGCCGGTGAGGCCCCCGGTCTCCAGGTGCTGCCCTTCGGCGACGGGGACCAGCTGCTGCTCTACACCGACGGGGTCACCGAGGCCCGCGACGCCGACCGCGCGTTCTACCCGCTCGCCGAGGGGTTCGCCCGGCATCTGTACGACGATCCGGCGCGCACCGTCGCGGCCCTGCACGAGGAGCTGCTGACGCACGTGGGCGGCAGGCTGCACGACGACGCGGCGCTCCTCCTGCTGCGCAAACCCGCCGCCGCAAGGCCCGCGGCGTCCGGGCCGGAGACCGGCGAGGGGGCAACCGGCGAGGGGGCGACCGGCGAGGGCGGGTCCGCCGCCCCCGGTTCATCCGTGCGGGCGACGGAAGCCGCGGGGCCGGGCGTCTCGGCTCCCGCGGCCGCCCCGCCGGCCGGGCCCGGCGGCGGTGCCGGCGAGCGGAGGCGCGCCGCCTGACAGCGGCGCCGCGGCGGAGCCCTCCCGGTACGACGCGTCCGGGTGCGGACGCGGGAACGGCCGGCGTCCGCGGCCGGGCGGGGTCAGGGCCGGCCGGCGCGGGCACCCGACGGGGCGCGGCCGGAGCCGGGCCAGGTGACGACCGGCACGGCGGTTCCGGTGCCCGCCGGGGCATGACAGCGGGCACGGTGGCGGCGGGCGATGGCGTCGACGTCGAGGTGGCCGCCGAAGGCCGGATGGCCGGCCAGGCGGCGGGCGTAGGCCCACAGGGTCCCGTACCCGGCGACGGCCCGTACGGCCTCGGCGTCGAGGTGGTGGCGGTGGACGGTGTCGAGGCGGACCAGGGCGGCCCACAGCTCCACGTCCGCCACGGTGATCCGGTCGCGGATCATGTGGTCGCGGTCCATGAGCCGGTTGTCCAGTGAGCCCAGCGTGCGCAGCAGCGTGCCGAGCGCCCCGGCACGCGCGGCGGGTCCGGCGGCCTTTCCGGCGGAGCCCGCCGCCTCGTCGATGCCCCGGGCGCACAGGCGCTCCACGGCCTCGATCTCCGGCTCCGCGCCACGCGGGTACACCGCGCGGCGCGGAGCCGGAGAT
>NZ_LIRG01000548.1:311-1846 GCF_001419695.1 Streptomyces prasinopilosus | reverse complement strand
CCCGGCGATGCACTGCTCGGTGCCCAGGGCGAGCGTGCCGCGCAGCACTCCCTGGACCGCGGCCACCGCCTCGTGCGCCGCCCGCACCTGCGCCAGGATCCGCTCGGCCTCCACCAGCAGCGCCCGGCCGGCCTCCGTGAGCGTCACCCTCCGGGTCGTCCGCACGAACAGCGGCGTCCGCAGCTCGCGCTCCAGGGAGCGGATCGACGCCGAGAGACCCGACTGGGAGACGAGCAGCCGCTCCGCCGCACGGGTGAAGTGCCGGTCCTTGGCGACGGCGACGAAGTGCTGAAGGTGACGCAGTTCCATGATTGAGAAGCGTATGCGCTGAATTCCATCCGATTCCCCTGTTGGACCGCTGCCCGCGGACCGCGACAGAGTGGGACCCGGTCCCGGTTCCCCGGAGCCGGACGCCCGTGTACCCCCCTCTGCGCACCAACCCCTGGAGTCGCGTTGTACACCCCGCACCCCGACCGTTACGCGGACCTGCCCTACCGGCGCACCGGACGCAGCGGGCTCATGCTCCCCGCCCTCTCGCTCGGCCTGTGGCACAACTTCGGTCCCGACCGTCCCGCCGAGACCCAGCGCGCCATCCTGCGCCGCGCCTTCGACCTCGGGATCACCCACTTCGACCTCGCCAACAACTACGGCCCGCCCCCCGGTGCCGCCGAGTCCGCCCTCGGCGAGGCCCTGCGCACCGACTTCGCGCCGTACCGCGACGAGCTGGTGATCTCCACCAAGGCCGGTTACCTGATGTGGCCCGGCCCGTACGGCGAATGGGGCTCCCGCAAGTACCTGCTCTCCTCGCTCGACCGGAGTCTGGAGCGCATGGGTCTCGACCACGTCGACGTCTTCTACTCGCACCGCTTCGACCCCGGCACTCCGCTGGAGGAGACGATGGGGGCCCTGCACTCGGCGGTCCAGCAGGGCAAGGCGCTCTACGTCGGCGTCTCCAACTACTCGGCGGAGCAGACCCGCGAGGCCGCCCGCATCCTGGGCGAGCTGGGCACCCCGCTGCTGATCCACCAGCCCCGCTACTCGATGCTCGACCGGCGTCCGGAGGACGAAGGCCTGCTGGACGCCCTGGACGACCTCCGGGTCGGCTCCATCGCCTACTCCCCGCTGGAGCAGGGTCTGCTGACCGCCCGCTACCTCGACGGCATCCCCGAGGACTCCCGGGCCGCGAGCGACAGCCCGTTCCTGGACACCGACGCCGTCACCGGCGAGCTGGTGGAACGCCTGCGCACGCTGAACGAGATCGCCGCATCCCGCGGCCAGACCCTCGCGCAGATGGCGCTCGCCTGGGTCCTGCGCGGCGGCCGGGTGACCTCGGCCCTGGTCGGGGCGAGCAGCCCGCGGCAGCTGGAGGACAGCGTCGCGGCCACCCGCAACCTCGACTTCGACGCGGACGAACTGGCCCGCATCGACGCCGCCGTCAAGGGGTAGGGCCGGCGTCCCGCAGATCGTTTCCGGCCGTGCCGTCGATGTCGCGACGGCACGGCCGGCGCCGTGCCGGGTCCGTTTCGTCTCCCACC
>NZ_LIRG01000548.1:0-282 GCF_001419695.1 Streptomyces prasinopilosus | reverse complement strand
GACCGGCCGGCCGACGGGCCACGCAACCGGGGGAGAGAATCGTGCACGACGAGTTCCTGTGCCACGTCACGGCGTACGGAGTCTGCGACGGCCGCCGCATCGGCGTACCCCTCGGCACGTACCGCGCCCCCACCCTGGCCCTCGCCCTGTGGTGGCTGCGCGACCGCGCCTCCTGGATCGCCGAGCGCCTCGACCCGCGGCCGGAGGCCGGCCACTCTCCTGGCATATTCGTCCCTCCGGTTGGCCGGAATGGTGCGTTTGCGGTGCCCGGTGGGAGACGAA
>NZ_LIRG01000547.1 GCF_001419695.1 Streptomyces prasinopilosus | reverse complement strand
GCCCCGCCCCGTCCCCACCGGACCGCAGCACCCCGAGCATCTCCCGCAACTCCGTCAACGCCTGCCGACCCATGTCCCCCACCAACGCGGCGTTCTTCACCGCCTTCTCCGGATCCTTCCGCGCCACCGCCTGCAACGCCGCCGCATGCACCACCATCAGACTCACCCGATGCGCCACCACGTCGTGCATCTCCCGCGCGATCCGCGTCCGCTCCTCACCCCGCGCCCACTCGGCCCGCTCCTCCGCCCGCTCCGCCAGCAACTGAAGCTCCCGCTCCAGACTGTCCGCCCGCTCCCGCAGACTCTCCATCAACCGCCGCCGCGCCCCCACGTACAACCCCAGCAGCACCGGCGGCGCGGTGAGCCCCAACGACGTCGTCACCGACGCGAACGGAACGAACCAGTCCCCCAGGTCCAGCTCCCCCCGCACCATGTCCTGCCGCACCCGGACCAACGTCACGATGAACGTCCCCACCAACGACATCCCCGCCAACGACGCGATGATCCGCCGCGGCAGCTCCGACGCCGCCAGCGTGTACAGCCCCACCAGACCCATCAGGAAACCCATCTGGGCCGGCGTGATCGCGATCACCACCAGCACCACGGCGACCGGCCAGTGCCGCCGCACCAGCAGCACCGAACCCACCAGCAACCCGAACACCACACCCACGGCCACCGGGATCCCCGCGTCCCGCGCGAACGGAACCCCCTCCAGCCCGCACTCCAGCGCGGACACCGCCGCGAGCCCCACATCCAGCACGGCACTGCGCCGCCTGCCCCACCACCACGGCCCTCCCCGGGCCGTCACATGGTCTTCCCCCGTCGTGGTCATGCCTCCCACCCTACGGGCGCCCGGTGCACGTTTTCCGGGGAGTTTCCCCGACTTCCCCTCACCACATTCCGTGACCGTCCGGACGCGCTACGCCCCGAAATCCCTCGAACTGTCGAACCGCACACCGTTCGAACCCGGAAGGGCACATTCCGCCCGGACGGTATGCGTATGACACACGCACCGGGCAAGTACGCCGACTTCGACGGACTGCGGGACCAGGCGGTGGTGCTGCGGCGGGCGGGGCTGAGCCGACGCCAGATCCGCGACCGGCTCCACGTGGACAACAACGACATCCTCAACCGCCTCCTCCAGGGCGAACCGGCCCCCGAGTGGACGAAGCGCCCGAACGCCAAGGACGACCTGCGGGAGAGGGCACGGGAACTCCGCCTCCAGGGGTGGACCTACGACCAGATCCAGGTGGAGCTGGGCTGCTCCAAGAGTTCGATCTCCCTGTGGGTACGGGACCTGCCGAAGCCGGAACGGAAACGAAGCCGCGAGGAGGCTTCGGCGATCGCGAAACGGGGCTGGGAGGCCACACTCCGGCTGCGCGAGGAGGAGCGGCAGCGGACCAGACGGCGGGCCATGGGCGAAGTGGGCACCCTGACGGACCGCGAACTCTTCGTGCTCGGCGTGGGTCTCTACTGGGCCGAAGGCGCGAAGAGCAAGCCCTACAGCCGTCGCGAGCGCATCACCTTCGTCAACAGCGATCCGGACATGATCACGGTCTTCCTGGCGTGGCTCGATCTACTCGAAGCAGACTCGGCGGACTTCAGGTTCGCGGTACAGATCCACGAGACAGCCGACGTGGCGGCCGCCGAGAGATTCTGGGCCGATCACGTGGGCATCAGCACGACCGACCTCATGAAGACCACGCTCAAGAAGCACAACCCGCGCACCAACCGGAAGAACACCGCCGACGAGTACCACGGCTGCCTTCGCATCGACGTGAGGAAGGGAGCCGACCTGTACCGTCGCATCGAGGGCTGGTGGTGCGGCATAGTAGGTGCGGCACGCGAAGCCGATCTCCGAAATCGGTCATAGCGGACATACCATCCCGGATCGTCTAAGGGTAGGACAAACGGTTTTGGTCCGTTGAATGAGGGTTCGAATCCTTCTCCGGGAGCACACAGCAGCACCATCCTCCGTTCGGGTCCTGACCGGCCAACCCCCGGTCGGGGCCCGCACTCATCTCCCCCCACCGCCACCCCGGTATCCTGCGGATGTCCCCTCCCCCTTACAGCCGAAGGGCATCCTTGTGAGCGCCAATCGCCCGGCAGCCGTCGTCGTTCTCGCAGCGGGTGAGGGCACCCGCATGAAGTCGGCGACCCCGAAGGTCCTGCACGACCTCTGCGGCCGTTCCCTGGTGGGTCATGTGCTGGCCGCCTCCGCCGAGCTGGAGCCGGAGAACCTGGTCGTCGTCGTGGGGCACGCGCGTGAGCAGGTGGCCGCGCACCTCGCCGGCATCGCTCCCGGCGTCCGTACGGCGGTGCAGGCGGAGCAGAACGGGACCGGGCACGCGGTGCGGATGGGTCTTGAGGAGCTGGGCGGTTCCGTGGACGGGACCGTGGTGGTGGTCTGTGGTGACACTCCGCTGCTGACCGGTGAGACGTTGCGCCGGCTGTCGGCCACGCATTCCGCGGACGGGAACGCGGTGACGGTGCTGACGGCCGAGGTGCCGGATGCGACGGGGTACGGGCGGATCGTGCGGGACGAGGTGTCCGGGGCCGTGACGGCGATCGTGGAGCACAAGGACGCGTCCGAGGGGCAGCGGTCGATCCGGGAGATCAATTCGGGTGTGTTCGCGTTCGACGGCCGGTTGCTGGCGGAGGCACTGAAGCGGGTGCGGACGGACAACAGTCAGGGTGAGGAGTACCTGACCGATGTGCTCGGCATTCTGCGTGAGGCGGGGCATCGGGTGGGTGCGTCGGTGGCGGGGGATCACCGGGAGATCGCGGGGATCAACAACCGGGTGCAGTTGTCCGAGGCGCGGCGGGTTCTCAACGACCGGTTGCTGACGGCCGCGATGCTCTCCGGGGTGACGGTGGTGGATCCCGCGACGACGTGGGTGGATGTGTCGGTGACGTTCGAGCGGGATGTGGTGGTGCATCCGGGGACGCAGTTGCACGGGTCGACGCATCTGGCGGAGGGCTGTGAGGTGGGTCCGAACGCCCGGTTGACGGACACGCGGGTGGGTGCCGGGGCGCGGGTGGACAACACGGTGGCGTCGGGCGCCGAGGTCGGGCCGGAGGCGTCGGTGGGGCCGTACGCGTATCTGCGTCCGGGGACGCGGCTGGGTCGCGGGGGGAAGATCGGTACGTACGTGGAGACGAAGAACGCGTCGATCGGTGAGGGGTCGAAGGTTCCGCATCTGTCGTATGTGGGGGATGCGACGATCGGTGATTTCTCGAACATCGGTGCGGCGAGCGTGTTCGTGAACTACGACGGGCAGGACAAACATCACACGACGGTCGGGTCGCACTGCCGGACGGGTTCGGACAACATGTTTGTGGCGCCGGTCACGGTCGGGGACGGTGCCTATACCGCCGCGGGTTCTGTGATCACGAAGGATGTGCCGCCCGGTTCGCTGGCCGTGGCCCGCGGTCAGCAGCGGAATATCGAGGGCTGGGTGGCCCGTAAGCGTCCGGGGAGTGCCGCCGCGAGGGCGGCGGAGGAGGCTGTCCGGGGGTCGGCCGAGGAGGGTTGACCGGAAAGCGGTGCGCCGGAGTCGTCGTATCGTGATAAATGCACATCCGCACCCCATCAGGTGAGATGGCCTCCGGCATGCCGTCCGGGAGGTCCTCGCCTTCGAGCCGCGAGTTTCTGCGACACCTCTGAGGAGATAGTGCTGTGACCGGGATCAAGACGACCGGCCAGAAGAAGATGATGTTCTTCTCCGGCCGGGCCCACCCCGAGCTTGCCGAGGAGGTCGCCCGCCTGCTGGGTGTGGGGGTCGTTCCGACCAAGGCCTTCGACTTCGCCAACGGCGAGATCTATGTGCGGTACGAGGAGTCGGCCCGTGGTGCCGACTGTTTCCTGATCCAGAGCCACACGGCTCCGATCAACAAGTGGATCATGGAGCAGCTGATCATGATCGACGCGCTGAAGCGCGCGTCGGCGAGGTCGATCACCGTGATCGTGCCGTTCTACGGTTACGCGCGGCAGGACAAGAAGCACCGTGGGCGTGAGCCGATCTCGGCGCGTCTGATCGCGGATCTGATGAAGACCGCGGGGGCGACCCGGGTGCTGACGGTGGATCTGCACACGGACCAGATCCAGGGCTTCTTCGACGGTCCGGTGGACCACCTGTTCGCGCTGCCGCTGCTGGCGGACTACGTGGGTGCGAAGGTGGACCGGGAGAAGCTGACGGTGGTGTCGCCGGACGCGGGCCGGGTGCGGGTGGCGGACCGGTGGTGCGACCGGCTGGGTGCGCCGCTGGCGATCGTGCACAAGCGGCGGGACAAGGACGTGGCGAACCAGGTCACGGTCCACGAGGTGGTCGGTGAGGTCAAGGGCCGGGTGTGTGTCCTGGTCGACGACATGATCGACACGGGTGGCACGATCTGTGCCGCGGCGGACGCGTTGTTCGCGCACGGTGCGGAGGACGTGATCGTGACGGCGACGCACGGTGTGCTGTCGGGTCCGGCGGCGGACCGGCTGAAGAACTCGCGGGTGAGTGAGTTCGTGTTCACGGACACGCTGCCGACTCCGGGTGAGCTGAGTGCCGATCTGGACAAGCTGACGGTGCTGTCGATCGCGCCGACGATCGCGAGTGCGGTGCGTGAGGTGTTCGAGGACGGTTCGGTGACGAGCCTGTTCGACGAGCAGTAAGGGTTCTGCGCGGGGTTCCCGCGCTCCCCGGTTGATCGTTTTGGGTACGGCCTCCCTGTCCGAGTAGACTGCTGCAGTTGCTCGGCGAGGGAGGCCGTACCGCTTCGTGAGGAGTGGGGTACGGCGGTCCGTAATCGACGCGCTCTTCGTAGCAGGCCGTTCGTGGCCGGGTGACTTTCCCCAAGCTCCACGGAGCGGGGGGTATCCCCAACGGTTTCTGACTTCGAGGAGTGGTGAGCATGTCCGAGGTGAAGATCCACGCGGAGACGCGGAGCGAGTTCGGCAAGGGTGCGGCGCGTCGTATCCGTCGTGACGGCAAGGTTCCGGGCGTGGTGTACGAGCACGGTCTGGAGCCGCTGCACCTGACCCTGCCGGGTCACGAGCTGCTGCTGGCGCTGCGTACGCCGAACGTGCTGATCGATCTGGTCATCGACGGTGAGGGCAGCCAGCTGGCGATCCCGAAGGCCGTGCAGCGTGACGCGATCAAGGGTTTCCTGGAGCACGTCGACCTGCTGATGGTGAAGCGCGGCGAGCGGGTCACCGTCGAGATCGTCGTGACCCCCGAGGGTGAGCTGGCTCCGGGCGGCAACCTGCTGGAGCACGTGATTCCGGCGCTGCCGATCGAGGCCGAGGCGACGAACATCCCGGACGGCGTGTCCGTTTCGGTGCAGGGCCTGGAGGCCGGTGCGGCGATCCTCGCCAAGGACCTGGTGCTGCCGGAGGGTGCGAAGCTGGCGGTGGACGGGGACACCGTGGTGCTGCAGGTGCTGGCCGCGCAGGCCGAGGAGGCCCCGGAGGGTGACGAGGACGAGGCCGCCCAGGCCTGATCCTTCTCGTAGTCTTCCTACGCGTCGGCCGCTGTTCCCGTGCGGGGGCAGCGGCCGACGTGTGTGCGGGACGTGGACGTGGACGAAGGAGGCAGGGACGTGACGACCGATGCGGCGGCCGTCTGGCTGATCGTGGGGCTGGGCAATCCGGGGCCGGAGTACGCCGGGAACCGGCACAACGTGGGGTTCATGGTGGCGGACCTGTTGGCGGAGCGGATCTCGGGCCGGTTCAAGCGGGCCGGGAAGGCGCAGGCGCAGGTGGTGGAGGGGCGGATCGGTCCGCCGGGTCCGGCCGGCCGGCGGGTGATCCTGGCGAAGCCCATGTCGTTCATGAATCTGTCGGGCGGGCCGGTGAACGCGTTGCGGGAGTTCTACAAGGTGCCGGTGGCGCGGGTGGTGGCGGTCCATGACGAGCTGGACATCGACTACGGGACGCTGCGGTTGAAGCTGGGGGGCGGGGACAACGGCCACAACGGGCTGAAGTCGATGACGAAGGCGTTCGGGCCGGACTACCACCGGGTGCGGTTCGGGATCGGGCGGCCGCCGGGGCGGATGCAGGTGGCGGACTACGTGCTGCGGGACTTCTCGTCGGTGGAGCGCAAGGAGCTGGACTACTGCGTGGACCGGGCGGCGGACGCGGTGGAGTGTCTGGTGCTGGAGGGTCTGGAGCGGGCGCAGGGGACGTACAACTCCTGAGGTGTGGCTCGTGGGGGGCGGGTTCCCCCACGGAGTTGACCGACCGCAAGGGCATGGCCAAAGATCTCGGCCATGCCTTCAGCCGTCTCGTCCTCCCGGGGTCCGTCCGCCGTGCTGCGCCTGGGCCGGTTCGCGGTGATGGGCGCGGTCACCGTGCTGATCCTGGTCGCGGGTGTGTGGGCGTCGTGGGGCACGGCGCAGTACGTGATGCTGACGAAGGGGCGGGAGCGGGGCGCGGTCGCGGTGGAGTCCTGCGGCGGGCGGGTCTGTGCGGGGCCGTACTCGCCGGTGTCGCCCGGTTCGCAGCCGCGGGCGGAGGTCGTGCTGGAGGACAACGCGGCCGTGGCGCAGGGGCGGACGTACGCCGTCGTCATGAAGCCGGGCGGCATCGAGGCGGTCCGTTCCGGTCCCGCCGGGGTCCTTTACGCGTGGGTGCCGTTGGGCGGGGCGCTGATGCTGGCGTCGGTGGTGGTCGCGGGCGGGTTGCTGCGGACGCGGGTGGCGTGGGCGATGGGGTGGTCGGGGGTGGCGCTGGTGACGGTGGCGTTCCTGGTGGTGTGAGGCCGCTCCCCCGGGGTCCGGGTGCGCGACGACGAAGGGTGCCCCCGGCCGGAGGACGGCTCGGGGGCACCCTTCGTCGTGTGCGGCTGCGTCGTGGGCCGCTTCGGGTCAGCCGGTGTTGCGCAGGCCCGCGGCGACGCCGTTGACGGTGAGGAGGAGGGCGCGGGCGAGCAGCGGGTCGGGCTCGGTGCCCGCGGCGGCGGCGTCGCGCTGGCGCTTGAGCAGGGCCACCTGGAGGTAGGAGATGGGGTCGAGGTAGGCGTCGCGGATGGTGAAGGTCTGCTTGAGGACCGGGTCGGCGTCGAGGAGTTCCTGTTCGCCGGTGACGCGCAGGACCTCGGTGACGGTGAGGTCGTGTTCGGCCTTGATGGCGTCGAAGACGTGCTTGAGCTCGTCGGGGACGAGGGTGTCGACGTAGTGCTGGGCGATGCGCAGGTCGGTCTTGGCGAGGGTCATCTCCACGTTGGAGATGAAGTTGCGGAAGAAGTGCCACTGCTGGTGCATCTCGTCGAGCACGGTGTCGAGGCCGGCCTCGCGCAGTGCCTTCAGGCCGGAGCCGACGCCGTACCAGCCGGGGACGATCTGGCGGGACTGGGTCCAGCCGAACACCCAGGGGATGGCGCGCAGTCCGTCGAGCGAGACGCCCGAGCCGGGGCGGCGGGAGGGCCGCGAGCCCAGGTGCAGGTCGGCGAGCTGGTCGACCGGGGTGGAGGCCAGGAAGTACGTCGGCAGGGCGGGGTCCTCGACGAGCCGGCGGTAGGCGGTGTGGGCGGCGTCGGAGACGACGTCCATGGCGGCGTCCCAGCGGGCGAGGGCCTCGTCGGACTGGCGGGGCGCGGTGTGCAGGGCGGACGCCTGGAGGGTGGCGGCCACCGTCAGCTCGAGGTTCTCCCTGGCCAGGGAGGGGATGAGGTACTTGTCGGAGATGACCTCGCCCTGTTCGGTGACCTTGATCTCGCCTTCGAGGGTGCCCCAGGGCTGGGCGAGGATGGCGTCGTGGGTGGGGCCGCCGCCGCGGCCGACGGTGCCGCCGCGGCCGTGGAAGAGGCGCAGGCGCACGCCGTAGCGGTGGGCGACGTCGCGCAGCCGGCGCTGGGCGCGGTGGATCTCCCACTGGCTGGTGGTGATGCCGCCGAACTTGGAGGAGTCGGAGTAGCCGAGCATGACTTCCTGGACGTCGTCCCGCAGCGCGACCAGGCGCCGGTAGGACGGGTCGGAGAGCATGTCCTCGAGGATGGTGTCGGCGGCCTTCAGCTCGTCCGTGGTCTCCAGCAGCGGGACGATGCCGATCTTCGCCCAGCCGGCGTG
>NZ_LIRG01000546.1 GCF_001419695.1 Streptomyces prasinopilosus | reverse complement strand
CCGGTCGGCGACGTCCCGGCCGGCGTCACCGTCGGCGCCAACACCTTCGCCTGGACCCGGCAGCGGTTCGGCCCGCCCCGCATCACCAGGACCTCCGACATGGTGGGCACCTCCCTGGTGGAGACCGGCGTGGTGGACGCCGACGCCTACGTCGGGGCCGTCCGCTCCCTCGCCAAGGCCCACGGCGCGACCCGCTACTTCGCCCACCGCCGCGAGAGCACCGAGAAGCTCCACCGGCTCGCGGTCGAGACGGGCCTGGAGATCGTCCGGCCCGAACTCCCCCTGGAGCTGATCGCCCGCCGGGGCCCCGTCGGCCGCACGGTCCTCAGCTTCCCGTCGACGGTCGTCCACACCCTCCCCCTGGCCCTGTCCGGCACGGAGGTCCGCGTCGCGGTCTGCGACATCGACCCGTCCTGGCTCACCGAGAACGCCTCCCCGCGGGCCCAGGGCTTCCTGTCCGACGTGACCGGCACGGCACGGGACGCGCACCGGCTGGCGGCGGTCTCGGTGCTCCCGGCGGTCTGAGGAGGGGCGCGCCGGGCCCGCACGGCGCGCGGCCGGGCGCCCCGCTCCGGCGGCCGGGCGCCCCGCTCCCGGCGGTCGCGTCCCCGCTCCGGCACGCGTCGTCCCCGCGGGGGCCGGGTGCCCCGGCAGACCAAGGGCTCCGGCGGGCGGACCGGCGCGCGCACGGCCCGCACCCCGTCGGCGCAATCCGGAGCGCCGGAAATACTTTCACCCGTGCGCGGGGACGGCGGGCACGCCCCCGCGCACGGCGGCCGCGGTGTCCGGCAGACGAACCGGTCGGCGTGGCACGGGCGATGCGTGGTACACCGAGAAGAGGTGGAGTGCGGAGCCGGAAGCGGCCGCCGCGGGCGGCGCGCCTTCCGGCGGTCTGTATGGGCTCGTCCACGCAAGAGGGCGACGAGTTTACCCACCGCAGAGCACGGCTAAGCGTGGGAATGCCGGATTTTCTTCCGCTGACAGGCTGATTTTTCTTGATCAGGGGTCGGCCGGGGGCCTCGGCGTCCTACCCTTCAAAGGGTGAAGCAACTGATGTCACTGGAGTCCAAGGAGTCCGAGGTCGATCTGGTCGGAGGGGCGGTGCTTCCGGGTACGCTCCCCGAGGCCCTGCGCGCCGAGCTCGTCGCCTTCCGACGCGACCTGCACATGCACCCCGAGCTGGGCAACCAGGAGTTCCGCACGACCGCCGCGATCAAGGAGCGGCTGGAGCGGGCCGGTCTCGCCCCGCGCGTGCTCTCCTGCGGGACCGGCGTCATCTGTGACATCGGGGTGAGGAACGGCACACCGGCCG
This sequence comes from Streptomyces prasinopilosus, assembly GCF_001419695.1. Taxonomy (GTDB): domain Bacteria; phylum Actinomycetota; class Actinomycetes; order Streptomycetales; family Streptomycetaceae; genus Streptomyces; species Streptomyces prasinopilosus. Next base: position 1,039 of record NZ_LIRG01000546.1, on the reverse strand, counting down.
CCACCGGCACCGGAGCGGCCCCGGGCACCGGCATGCTCGCCCTGCGGGCCGACATCGACGGACTGCCCATCCCCGACACGAAGAGCGAGTGCCCGTACCGCTCCACCGTGCCCGACCGCGCGCACGCCTGCGGCCACGACGTGCACACCACCGTCGTCCTGGGCACCGGACTCGTCCTCGCCGAACTGGCCCGCCAGGGCCTGCTGCCCCGGCCGGTGCGGCTGATCTTCCAGCCCGCCGAGGAGGTGCTGCCCGGCGGTGCCGCCGACGCCCTCCTGGACGGCGCGCTCGACGGGGTCGGGCGGATCGTCGCCGTGCACTGCGACCCCCGGGTCGACGCCGGGAGGATCGGACTGCGCGAGGGCCCCATCACCTCGGCCTGCGACCGGCTGGAGATCGCCCTCGACGGCCCCGGCGGCCACACCGCCCGCCCGCACCTGACCACCGACCTGGTCACCGCTGCCGCCCGGGTCGTCACCGACGTGCCCGCCCTGGTGGGCCGCCGGGTCGACAGCCGCAGCGGGCTCGCCATCACCTGGGGGAGGGTCGAGTCCGGGCACGCGCCCAACGTCATCCCGCAGCACGCCGAGCTCTCCGGCACCGTGCGCTGCCTGGACCTGGAGACCTGGCGGCTGGCCCCGGACACCGTGGTCGCCGCCATCGACGAGGTGGCCAACCTGCACCGCGCCAAGTCGGAGATCACCTACGTGCGCGGGGTCCCGCCGGTCGTCAACGAGGCCGGTGTCACCGAACTCCTGCGGGACGCCATGATCGCCCGGCGCGGCGCGGAGTCCGTGGAGAGCACCGAACAGAGCCTCGGCGGCGAGGACTTCTCCTGGTACCTGGAGCACGTCCCCGGCGCCATGGCCCGCCTCGGGGTCCGCCCCCCGGGCGAGCGCACCATCCGCGACCTGCACCAGGGCGACTTCGACGTCGACGAGCACGCCATCACCGTGGGCGTCGAACTCTTCACCGCCGCCGCCTTCCTGGACGCCCTGCGCTGAGCGGAGGGGGCCGGCGGGCCGCCGCACCGGTCCCC
>NZ_LIRG01000545.1 GCF_001419695.1 Streptomyces prasinopilosus | reverse complement strand
CGAAACGGTCCAGTTCCCCGCCGCCGAGGGCGCCCTCACCGCCGGGGAACTGGACCGTTTCGCCGACGACCTGCGCGAACTGCTCGAGGAGGCGGTCGGCTCCGCCGAACGCCAGCTCTTCGAACTGCGCACCGCCGCCGCCGACGACGCCCGCATCCTCGGCGCCCTCGGCGACGGCGGGCTGCTGCCGCCGGGACCGGACGTCCTGGCCACGGTCGAGTTCCTCGGCGAGCACGGCATCCCCGCCCTGCCCGGCTGGCGCTACCTCGCCCAGGCCGTCGACCCCGCCGACCACGCCCGCGTCCTGGCCGCCCGCCCGGAACTGGTCGACGGCGTCGTCATCACCGACCCGGACTCCCACACCCGCGCCCGCGAGGCCCTGAGCGAGGCCGCCCTGCTGCCCCGCTCCACGGTCGCCGTCGGCACGGCCGCCGCCCTCCTCGCGCCGGCCCCGGCACCGGGCGCGGACACCGGCGACGTCTTCCTGGTGCCGCCGAACCCGGCCATGCACGACGAACACGCCGCCGACGAGGAACGGCGGACCCTGCGCGCCCGCGCGACCGCCCGCGACGAGGAGATCCGGGCGCTCGCGGCACGGCTCGCCAAGGACCGCGAGCTGACCGCGCGGCTCACCTCCTGGCGCACCGGCTGCCCGCCCGGCCGGCTCACCGAACTGGCCCGGGCGGCGCACGACGCCCGTGCCTTCGCGGAGGAGTCCGAGGCGGAGCTGGCCGAGGCGCGCGCGGTGCGGGCGGAGGCCGAGGAGGCCGCCGCCGAGGCCGTCCGGACGCGCGACGAGCTGCAGGAGACCGCGCAGAAGGCCCGGCGCGCCGCCGACGCCCTCGCGGGACTCGCCTTCCGGCTCCGCGAACGGGCGGGCTGGCAGGCCAAGCTGCGCGAACTGGCCGACGACGCCGCCGAGGCCGAGGCCCGCGCCCAGGCCTGCCTGGAGCGCGCGCGGACCGCCGACGAGGACCGGCGCGGCGCGCAGCGGGCGGCCGACGACGCCCGGCGCACCGCGCGTGCGCTGCGCGCCGAGCGCGCCGAGATCGCGGGCGCCCCCGACGACGTACCCGACGACGCGACCGGGCCCGGCCCCGAACCGTCGCGGATCTCCCTGCCCGCTCTGCGGGAGGCGTACCGGGCCGCTTCCCAGCTGTACGAGAAGGTCGGCGTCGGTGCCGACCTGCGGGCCGAACAGGCCCGCGCGGAGAGCGACGAGAGCGCGGCCCGCGCGGAGCTGGACCGGCTGAGCAACAAGGTCCGCAACCGCGCGGAGCAGCTGCTCGAGTCACCCGACGGCTCGGACGGTCCCAGCCGGCAGGCCGCCGCCGCCCGTGCCGAGGAACTGGTGCAGCTCATGGAGACCCGGATGTCGAGCGCGAGCGAGCAGCTCGGGCGACTGCGGGGCGAGGCCGAGCGGCTGGCCCCCGGGGACGGCGGGCAGCACACCGCGCTCCCCGAGGAGATGGTGCCGCGCGACGCCGACCACGCCCAGGCGCTGTCGCGCACCGCCGCGGCAGAACTGGCCGCCCGGACGGAGGAGCTGAACAGCGCCGGGGAGATCCACGGCGACCTCCTCGCCGCGCACCGCGGCGCCGAGGACGCGGCCGAAGGCTTCGACGAGATCGCCGCCATGCTCCGCGACCTGCTGCGGGAACACGCCTCCGAGGAGGAACCGGAGCAGCCCGAGCCCTATCCCGGCAGCCCGGAGGAGGCCCGCCGGTCCGCCGCGGAGGCCCGCAGGTCGCTCCGCGGGTGCGCCGCCGACCTGTCCGCCGCCGAGTCCGCGGTGCGCGAGGCCTGCGACATCCTCGTCCGGCACGCCAACTCCACCCGCTACGAGCAGGTGCGCACGCCCGCCCGGCAGCAGATCCGCGAACTGCCCGCCTCGGCCCTGCCCGAGCACGCCCGGAAGTGGGCGGACGCCTTCGCGCCCCGGCTCCGGGTCCTCACCGACGAACTGGAACAGCTGGAACGCAACCGCGACTCGATCGTGGACCGGCTCAGGGGGCTCGTCGAATCGGCCCTCGCCACCCTGCGCTCCGCCCAGCGGCTGTCGCGGCTGCCCGAAGGGCTCGGCGAGTGGTCGGGGCAGGAGTTCCTGCGCATCCGTTTCGAGGAACCCGATCAGGCGACCCTCACCGAACGGCTCGGCGAGGTCGTCGACGAGGCGACCCGAGCGGCCGTCCGCAAGAACTCCGACCTGCGCCGCGACGGCATGTCCCTGCTGCTGCGCGGAGTCGCCGCCGCCCTCCGGCCGAAGGGCATCGCCGTCGAGATCCTCAAGCCGGACGCCGTGCTGCGCGCCGAGCGGGTTCCCGTCGGGCAGATGGGCGACGTGTTCTCCGGGGGGCAGCTGCTCACCGCCGCCATCGCCCTGTACTGCACGATGGCCGCCCTGCGCTCCAACGACCGGGGTCGCGACCGGCACCGGCACGCCGGCACCCTGTTCCTCGACAACCCCATCGGCCGCGCCAACGCCACCTACCTGTTGGAGCTCCAGAGGGCCGTGGCCGACGCGCTCGGCGTGCAGCTCCTCTACACCACCGGCCTGTTCGACACGACGGCACTCGCGGAGTTCCCCCTGGTCATCCGGCTGCGGAACGACGCCGACCTGCGAGCGGGCCTCAAGTACATCAGTGTCGAGGAGCACTTGAGGCCGGGTCTGCCGCGGGAGACCTCCGACGGGGAAGCCGTGCACAGCGAGATCACGGCCACCCGGATGTTCAAGAGGCCTGCCACGGCCGGTGGCTGACCGGACGGCCCTTCCGCGAGGCCGGGACCCCGGTCCGGCGGGCGGGACCCGCCCCGCCCCCGCCCTGCGGGACGTACGGGCGGGGGCGGGGCGTCCGGTTCAGGAGTGGGAGAGCCGGCCGGCCCCGCCGCCCTGGCGGCGTATCCGCGCCCGCGCACGCTGCGCGGAGCGCTCCCGGCGACGGGCACGGCGCCGCTCGCGCCGCAGGGCCCGCGCGGTGCTGCTGGGCGCGGACACCACGCCGTTGCGCTGGTTCCAGACCTGGCGGGTCACCCACACGTCGAGGACGCCCCAGGTGGCCAGGACGGTGCTGACGACACCGCTGATGACCATGGGGAACGCGAGCCAGGAACCGGCGAGCGTGCACAGGAAGGCCACCATGGCCTGAATCAGCGTGACCGCGACGATGAGGACCGCCCGCACGGCCGACGTCCGCACCGGATCCGGCAGCCGGCGCCGCCGCGCCGGCTCCTCGACCCACAACGGCCGGTGGCCCGGCTGCGGGTGCGTCCCGTTCCCGGTGCCGCGGCCCTCGCGGGTCCTCCCGGTGACCGGTGCCCCGGTGCCGGCCGCGACCGCGGCGGTCCCGGTCCGGCCCTCACCGTCCGCCGCCCCGGTCACGCCCGCCGGCACCTCGCCGGTCCTGGGCGCGGGAAGGCCCCGGGCGCCGTCCGCGCCCCTCCCGGCCGCGGGCGCGCCGCGGTCCGGGGTTCCGCCGCCCGGTCGCTGTGCCCCCCGCGCCCCCGGGGCGCTCCCGGAGGACCTGTACCGCTCCGTCGTGCCCATCAACGTGTCGCTCCCCACCGCCGGCAGACCGCCTTTCCGGGTCCGAAGACCCGGATCCCCAACGACTGCCCGGCTTGCACTGATTTACGCCGCCCGGCTACGGGACACGGCTCCTGTGGCGCCGATTCCGCCCCCATCACCCACAGAGAAGGACGAAGGGCGCGTGACAAAGATTCCCGCGCAAGGAAAGGAATCGGCCAAATCCTGTGCACGGGTGCTCCGGCCCGTTCCGCCGGTCCCCTCCGCGAACGGGGAGTCAATCTCCCCCAATGCCCGGACAACTCACCATGTCTCGCCGTCAGTGCGGAAGTTCGGATTCCGGAGATCTTCTCGAGTCGGCCGTGACGCGGTAGTAGGCTCGCGCCGTTTGTTGACGCACAGGTGTGCCCCCGGCCGTCCCGGGGGCCGAGCTGGGGGAGGCCATGCGCTTTCGCGGGAAGTCCATCCGCCGGAAGATCGTGGTGCTGCTCCTCGTCCCGTTGGTGTCCCTGACGGTGATCTGGGCCTTCACCACCCTGCTGACGAGCCGTGAGGCCATCCGTCTGTTCGACGCGTCGTCGGTGATGGAGGAAGTCGGTCATCCCGTCGAGGACACCGTGCGCGTCCTCCAGGAGGAGCGCCGCCGGACCCTGGTCCACCTCGCGGACCCGCGGGCCGCCGACGGGCTCGCCGCACTCCGCCGCAGCCGCGCCGCCACCGACAGGGCCGTCGGCCGGGTCCGGGAGAACGCGGCGGACCCCGACGTGCGCGACGCGATGGGCCGGGACACCGAAGCGCTGAGCGCGCTACTGGACTCCCTCGACGGCCTCGGGTCCCTGCGCCGCGGTGTGGAGGACGGCACCGTCGACCGCTCCCAGGCCCTCGACCTCTACAACCGGCTGGTCGACCCGTGTTACACCCTGTTGGCCGGTTTACACATGGTCGACGACGTCGGGCTGGACAAGCACTACCGCGCCCTCGTCAGCCTCGCCCGTGCCCGTGAACTCCTCGCCCGCGAGGACGCCCTGCTCGGTTCCGCCCTCGTCGTCGGCCGGCTCTCCCGCTCCGAGTCCCGGGACGTCTCCGACTTCGTGGCCCAGCGCACGCTGCTGTACGACGCCGGCCTGCCGCAGCTGCCCGCGGAGGAACGGACCCGCTACGAGAGCTTCTGGAAGAACGCGGGGTCCGCGCCGCTGCGGGTCGCGGAGGAGGCGGCGCTCGCCTCCGGCACCGGACCGCCCCGCGGCGTCACCGCGAAGAGCTGGGACACCGCGGCCGGCCATGTGCTCGAGGAACTCGCCGCCCTCGACGACCAGGCCGCCGACCGCTACCAGGACCGGGTCCGGCCCGTCGCCAGGGGCGTCATCACCCAGGCCGTCGTCGCCGGGCTCCTCGGCCTGATCGCCCTGCTCCTCTCGCTCTTCCTCTCCGTGCGGGTGGGCCGCGGCCTCATCCGGGACCTGCGGCAGCTGCGCCTGGAGGCCCACGAGGCGTCCGGAGTGCGGCTGCCCGGCGTGATGCGCCGCCTCTCGGCGGGCGAACAGGTGGACGTCGAGACCGAGGTCCCGCGCCTGGAGTACGCCAGGAACGAGATCGGCGAGGTCGGCCGGGCGCTCAACACCCTGCAGCGCGCCGCCGTGGAGGCGGCCGTCAAACAGTCCGAACTGCGCTCCGGGGTCTCGGAGGTCTTCGTCAACCTCGCCCGCCGCAGCCAGGTCCTGCTGCACAGACAACTCACCCTCCTCGACGCCATGGAGCGCAGGACCGACGACACCGGGGAACTCGCCGACCTCTTCCGCCTCGACCACCTCACCACCCGCATGCGCAGGCACGCCGAGGGCCTGGTGATCCTCTCCGGTGCCGCGCCCTCCCGGCAGTGGCGCAAGCCCGTCCAGCTCATGGACGTCGTGCGCGCGGCCGTCGCCGAGGTCGAGGACTACGAGCGCATCGAGGTCCGCCGGCTGCCGCGGGTCGCCGTCATCGGCCCCGCCGTCGCCGACCTGACCCACCTGGTGGCCGAACTCCTGGAGAACGCCACGGTGTTCTCCCCGCCGCACACCGCCGTCCAGGTCCTCGGGGAGCACGTCGCCAACGGCTTCACCCTGGAGATCCACGACCGGGGCCTCGGCATGGCCGCCGAGGCACTGCTCGACGCCAACCTGCGGCTCGCCGAGACACCGGAGTTCGAACTCTCCGACACCGACCGCCTCGGACTGTTCGTGGTCAGCCGCCTCGCACAGCGGCAGAACGTCCGGGTCTCCCTGCAGCCCTCCCCCTACGGCGGTACCACCGCGGTCGTCTTCCTCCCCGACGCGCTCCTCACCGACGACGTCCCGGACACCAACGGCCTCGGCTTCCGCCTCGACCGGCCCCGGCGCGCCGAGGACGCCCGGCCGGAGGACGGCCGGCGTCCCGCGCTCTCCCAGGTGCCCGGGCGGCTGCCCGGACGGCCCGCCCCGCTCCTGAACGGCCCGGTCGAACTCGAGGCCCCCGTCGACCTGGACGCCCTCGACGACTACCCGGGCACGCCCGGGGACGAGGACGACGGGCACGGCGGCCTGTTCGGCCACCGCCGGCCCCCGTCCCGCACCCAGGACGAGCGGCCGGGCCGTCGCCGCGAGCCCCGCCCACCGGCCGCCGGCCCGGGCAGGGGGAGCGGTGACGGACCGGACCCGGACGGCCCGGGCCCGGACGCACCCGGCCGCGCGGGCGCCCCGGTCCCGCCGCTCCGCAGGGGAACGCCCAAGCTGGTCAGTTCGCACGGACGTCCCGTCGGCGACGAGCACGCCCGCCGGGAGCGGCCGGACCAGGACACCGGCGCACCGCCCGCCCGGCCCGAACAGGAACCGGCGCCCGTACTGCCGGCCCGCCGCCGCGGCGG
>NZ_LIRG01000544.1 GCF_001419695.1 Streptomyces prasinopilosus | reverse complement strand
GCGCCGCGCTCACCGCCGCAGCCTGGGGCACGGCCAGGGCGTCCTGGGCGTGGTCGCGGCTGCGGCGGTGAGCGCGGCGCGGCGCGCGAGGGCGGCGGGTGTGCCGGTGGCGTCGAGCAGTGCGGCGACGGCCTCGTACACGCCGGCCACGGCGTGCCGTTCGCCGTCGAAGCGGAAGTCGAGCCGGGAGTCGCCGGTGCGGGAGCCCGGGGTGGGCAGGGCCAGCCGCAGCAGGAGCAGCCAGCCGGCTCCGGCGAGGAGGGCCAGCGCCCGCTGCCCTCCGGGTTCGGGCAGGGGCATTCCGGCGCCGACGGCGGCCCCGACGAGCAGCTGGATGCCGACGGCGGAGCCGACGGGGCCCAGGGCGCTGACCGCGCCGGCGACCAGCCCGCATCCGGTCAGCACCAGCGTCAGCGGGACGGCCGGGAGGTGCTCCCCCGCGGAGGTTCCGACGAGGAGTCCGGTCGCCCCGGCCAGGGCGGGCACGCCGATGCGGCTGACGGAGGCGCGCCGGCTGCCCGGCCGGTCGTTGATCCCGGCGAACATGGCGCCGACGGCGGCGAGGACGCCGAGGGTGGGCCGTCCGGCGAGGATGGCGGCGGCCAGCAGGGGTCCGCCGCCCAGCAGCCCCCGGACGACCGCGCTCCACGGGACCGGTCCGCGCTGGGCCCGCAGGGCGTGGGCGAGCCAGAGGGGTACGGCGGGCGTGGTGCGGGTCACGGGGCTCCAGTCGTCTCGTCGAGGGCGGGCGGGCTCGCGGGCGACGGTGACCGGGCGGGGACGCGGTGTCCACCGTAGGCGGGGTTGTCGGAGGAAGGGAAACGGTCGCGTTTCCGGGAGGTGACGTTGCGAGCGAAGGGTGTGTTCCTGGGGGAACGCGGCCCGTGACGCGCTTGTTCCTCGGGATTCCCGCAGGCCGGGGCGGGGACGCCTCCCGGGGACCGCGGACGCCGGGAGGCAGCCGGCCGTCGCCGGTCCCCGCGGGTACGCCGGTGCCCCGTGACCCGGGTCAGGGGTCACGGGGCACCGCGGTGCTCTTCGCCCTACGCGGTGTGCCGGGCGGCGAACCCGACGAACTCCGCCCACGCCTGCGGCGTCAGGCCGACCACGGGTCCAGCCAGGGCCTTCGAGTCGCGCACGTGCACGCCTCCGCTCCCGGCCGCGACCTCAACGCACTCGCCGCCGTCCCCGGCGCTGTAACTGCTCTTGAACCAAGCCAGGTTCCCGAAGTCCCGACCGGCCGTGTCCCCGCTCATCTCTCTCCCAACAGCTTCTCGATCGTCGAGAGCGATTCGGCCGGTGTGAGCGCCTGCGCTCGGAGGCTTCCGTACACGGCCTCAAGCTCCCGGACCTTGCCGCGCTCGGTGTGGACGTGGCTATCACCTTGCACCTCTGTGTAGGCGATCCTCCGCTCATCCCTGGTCTCCATCAAGGTGAACGGACCGGCCAGTCCTGCATGTTCCTCACGGGAGAGAGGCATTACCTGGATCTCGACGTTCCGCTGCTCCCCGGCCAGCACGAGGTGCTCCAGCTGACCACGCCAAACGGTCTCACCACCGAGCGGGCGGTGCAGCACCCCCTCGTCGATCACGAAGGTCAGGTGCGGTGCCGGACGTCTGGCGAAGATGTCCTTCCGCGCCATGCGGGCGGCCACGCGCTGCTCGATGACCTCCGCGTCCAGCAACGGACGCCACATCACGCACACGGCACGGGCGTACTCCTCCGTCTGCAGCAGTCCGGGGACAGCCCGGGTGCCGTACACGTGGAGTTCGACCGCCTGCGCCTCCAACCGCGCCGCGTCCCGGAAGAACGCCGGATACTGCGCCCGCGCCACCTCCTCCTTCCCCGCCTTCAGCAACCCGCCCGCGTCGAGCAGTTCGTCCGCGTTGTCGATGAACTTGGGCGGCGGGATCCGCCGCCCCTGTTCGAAGCTGGCGATCGTCGACGCGGAGTACCCCGCCCTGCTCCCCAGCTCCGCGCGGTCCAGTCCCGCCCGTTCCCTGCACAGCTTCAACTGCCGTCCGAAGACGTGCAGGATGCCCGCGCCCGCCTCCTGCTCCTGGCCGTCCACCTGCTGTCGCTGTTCCTCCACGCCCGGTACCTCCCGTACGTACGCGCCGCCGAACACCCCGCCCTCACGTACGCGGCCAACCGGCACCGCGGGCGCCCGGTCACGGATCACCCCGTGTACAGGCCCCGCGCCGGCGGCGTACAGCCGCCGCCGGTCGGCGCGTCACACCTGGCCGACGCTACGCACGGTTCGCCACGGTTACCCCATGAAGTCAGCGAATCCCCCGCAAAGGCGTACACCCCGGCCTGCCCGCACGTTCGCGATGCGGTTCGCCTCGACCCCGCGGGGTGCGCGCCTCGCCCGCCGGGTGGTCTCGCACCGTCTGGACGCGTGGGGGCACCCGTACGCCTCACCGGCGAACGAGACGGTCACGCTGATCGCCGCGGAACTCACCGCGAACGCGGTCCGGCACGGGCGCGTGCCGGGCCGCGACGTCCACCTCCGCCTCACCGAGGCTGAGGACGGCACCCCGCGGATCGAGGTCACGGACACCCGCACGGAGGGACGACCGGTCGCCGGGACACCGGCCCCGGACGGCGAGTCGGGCCGGGGCCTGCTCCTGG
>NZ_LIRG01000543.1 GCF_001419695.1 Streptomyces prasinopilosus | reverse complement strand
AGCCGCCGTATCCCCCGGCGGACCCGGCCACGGAGCGCCCGGGGGATACGGCGGCTACGGCGGTGGGCCCGGCGGGTACGGCTCCTGGGGAGGAGGCTGGGGCGGACCCCCGCCCGCGGCCAAACCCGGTGTCATCCCGCTCCGCCCGCTCGGCGTGGGCGAGATCCTCGACGGCGCGGTCTCCACCATGCGCGCCCACTGGCGCACGGTCCTCGGCATCTCGCTGGCCGTCGCCGTCCTCACCGAGATCATCGTCGTCCTCGTCCAGGGGCTCTTCCTGGACAGCCCCAGCGCCGCGGCCCTCAGCGACCCGTCCGCCACCTTCGACGAGCTGACCGCCGCCATGGGCGACTCCCTCGTCAACAGCGGAATCGTCTACGTCGTCACCCTGATCGGCACTGTCGCCGCCACCGCCCTGCTCACCACCGTCACCAGCCGCGCCGTCCTCGGCACGTCGGTCACCACCGCCGAGGCCTGGCGCGACGCCCGCCCCCAGGTCCTGAAGCTGTTCGGCCTGATCCTCCTGCTGATACTCATCGCCGCGGCCGTCGTCGCGGCGGGCGCGCTGCCGGGCATCGTCCTGGCCGCCACGGTCGGCGGCGCGGGCGCGGTGGCGCTCACCGTCCTGGGCGTCCTCGCCTCCGGGATCGTCGCCCTGTGGCTGATGAACCGCTACTCGCTGGCCTCTCCGACGCTGATGCTGGAGAAGCAGGGCGTCCTGAAGGCCATGAGCCGTTCCGCGAAGCTGGTGCGCGGCTCCTGGTGGAGGGTCTTCGGCATCCAGCTGCTCGCGATGATCATCGCGGGTTTCGTCGCGTCGATCATCGTCATCCCCTTCACCGTGATCGCCATGACCGTCACCGACGGCGGCCTCACCGGTTTCCTCAACAGCGCCGGCGGGGACATCGGCTGGACGTTCCTCATCGTCACCGGCGTCGGCGCGGTCATCGGCTCCATGATCACGTACCCGATCCAGGCCGGCGTCACGGTGCTCCTCTACATCGACCAGCGCATCCGCCGCGAGGCCCTCGACCTGGAGCTGGGCCGCGCGGCCGGCGTCCAGGGCTACGGGCCCGGCACCGTCCCGGGGAGCTGACCGGGTGCACACCGCGGGGGGAGTGCTCACCATGCCCGTACCGGCGCGGACGCCGTCCGAAGCCGCCGGCAGCGCGGTCCGGGCGCTGCTGCGCGGCGACGGCGAGCCGCCCGTCACCATCCCGCGCGACCCCGCGCGGGAGGCGGCCCGGCGCGAACTGTCCAAGCAGATGTACCACGAGAACGACCCCAGCTGGTTCCAGCGGGCCCTGAACGCCTTCTGGGAATGGGTCGGCAAGCTGCTCGACGCCGCCTCCACCGCGACGCCCGGCGGCACGCTCGGACTGATCGTGATCGTCGTCGCCGTGCTCGCCGCCCTGGGCGCCCTGTGGTGGCGCCTGGGGACCCCGCACCGCGGACCGGCCTCCGCCCCCGTTCTGTTCGACGACCGCCCCCGCAGCGCCGCCGAACACCGCGCGGCGGCCGAGGCGCACGCCGTCCAGGGCCACTGGAACCAGGCCGTCCAGGAACGCATGCGGGCCGTCGTCCGCGCCCTGGAGGAACGCGCTCTGCTCGACCTCCATCCCGGCCGCACCGCCGACGAGGCCGCCGCGGAGGCCGGCCGCGTCCTGCCCGCCCACACCGGCCGGCTGCGCACCGCGGCCCGGAGCTTCGACGACGTGACGTACGGCGGCCGCACCGCGACGGAGGAGTCGTACCGGCAGATCACCGGCCTCGACCTCGACCTGGAACGGACCAGGCCCCGGCTCGCGAGCGCCTCCGCCGCCGGCCGGAACGACAGTGACCGCACCACGGACGACAACGCCCGCCAGGGAGTCGCCGGATGACGACCGAGGTACCGCTCCCCTCCACCTCGGCCTCGCCCACCGCACGCCAGGTGTGGACCCGCGCGCGAGGTGTCGTCCTCGCCCTCGCGCTGCTGGTCGTGGCGGCCGTCGTCATCGCCGTGGCCCGCTCCGGCGCCCAGCACGGCGAACTCGACCCGCGCTCCGCCGACCCCCTCGGCAGCCGCGCGGTCGCCGAGCTCCTGGCCGACCGCGGTGTGGACACGCGCGTGGTCACCACCCTGGAAGAGGCGGCGGCCGCCGCGAAACCCGACACGACCCTCCTGGTCGCCGTCCCCGACCTCCTGACGCACCGCCAGCAGTCGCGCCTGCACTCCGCCTTCGCCGACTCCGGCGGCCGCACCGTCCTGGTCTCCGCCGGCAGCGCGTCCGTCGACCGGCTCGCCCCGGGCGTCGTCGCCGACCCGGCCACCAGCTTCGGCTCCACCCTCGACCCGGTCTGCAGCCTGCCCGCCGCCCGCACCGCGGGCTCCGCCGACACGGGCGGCATCCGCTACACCACCACCCGGTCCGACGCCGACGAGTGCTACCCCAGCGAACGCCTGGCCACCCTCGTGCGCGTCCCGGCGGCCTCCGGGACCGGCGACACGGTCCTCCTCGGCGCCCCCGACATCCTCCTCAACGACCGCCTCGACGAGCACGGCAACGCCTCGCTCGCCCTCCAGCTCCTCGGCCCGCACCCTCATCTCGTCTGGTACCTCCCCTCCCTCGCCGACGCCTCCGCCGCCCCCGAGGAGGGCGAACGCGACTTCTTCGACCTGCTCCCCTCCGGCTGGATCTGGGGCACCGCGCAGCTCTTCGTCGCGGCGGCCCTGGCCGCCCTGTGGCGGGCACGCAGGCTCGGCCCGCTCGTACCTGAAAAGCTCCCGGTCGCGATCCGCGCCTCCGAAACCGTCGAAGGCCGCGCCCGCCTCTACCGCAAGGCGAACGCCCGCGACCGCGCAGCCACCGCTCTCCGCTCCACCACCCGCACGCGCCTCGCCCCCCTCGCGGGCATCCCGGTGTCCCAGGCGCACACGCCCGAGACCCTGCTCCCCGCCCTGTCCACCCGCCTGCACGGCGACGGACAGGCAGCCCTCCTGCACGATCTCCTGTTCGGCCCGCCACCCGGTGACGACGCAGCCCTGACAGCCCTCGCCGACCGACTCGACGCCCTCGAAAGAGAGGTACGCCGTCCATGATGGACCCGACCACTGACAACGCCGCGCACACCGGGGACCCGGCCGCCGCCCGTGCCTCCCTGGAAGCCCTGCGCGCCGAGATCGCCAAAGCCGTGGTCGGCCAGGACCCCGCCGTCACCGGTCTCGCCGTCGCCCTGCTGTGCNNCCCTGCTCGTCCGCACCCTCGCCGCGGCCCTGGACCTCGACACCAAGCGCGTCCAGTTCACCCCCGACCTGATGCCGAGCGACGTCACGGGCTCCCTGGTCTACGACGCCCGCACCTCCGAGTTCTCCTTCCAGCCCGGCCCGGTCTTCACCAACCTGCTCCTCGCGGACGAGATCAACCGCACGCCCCCGAAGACCCAGGCGTCCCTCCTGGAGGCCATGGAGGAGCGCCAGGTCACCGTC
>NZ_LIRG01000542.1 GCF_001419695.1 Streptomyces prasinopilosus | reverse complement strand
CCCGGCCGAGGTCGACCGACTCCTGCGGGTTGGTCTCCTCGTCACACTTGACGTAGTACGCCTCCTCCGGCCGGGCGCCGAAGAGGGCGCCCGAGCGCCACTCGTTGACGAGGAAGGCGGAGACGTTGCGCCGGATCCTGGCCCACAGCTGGTGGTCGTTGGGCTCGAACACCACCCACTGGGTGCCGATCAGGATCGACTCCTCCAGGTAGTTGAAGTACCGGCGGACGTTCAGGTAGCGCCAGGCCGGGTCCGAGGACATGGTGCGGGCGCCCCAGACGCGGATGCCGCGGCCGGGGAAGGCGCGGATGCAGTTGACGCCGATCGGGTTGAGCAGGTCCTGCTCGCCGCGGGTGATCTGGATCTCCAGGTCGACGGCGCCGCGCACCACCTCGTTGGCGGGCGCCTTGTGCACCCCGCGCTCGAAGTCGTTGCGGGCCCAGATGCCGGCGATGTGGCCGCTCGGCGGAACGGTCCTGGTCTGGCCGCTCGCCGGGTCGAACACCTTGACCCACGGGTAGTAGAGGGCGGCGTACTTGGAGTCGTAGCCGGCGGTCTCCTGACGCCACACGCGGATGTCGCGGGCGTTCATGCCGGGCGGCGGGTCGATGACGGCGACCCGGTCGCCCATCAGCTCGCAGTGCGCGATCAGGCCGAGCTGGACGGCCTTGACGGCCTCCAGGTCGATGGCGCCGCGCTGGTAGGCGGCCATCAGGTCGGGGACGGCGACCATGGAGATCTCGTCCACGGCCTCCAGGCCGCCGAAGCCGGTGCGGTCCGCCGAGTCGCCGAGGTACTGGGCGGGACCGGGGTGGTTCCCGGTGGCGTCGGTGCCGGCGGCCGGGGCGGCGGGCGCGGCCGGCGGGGCGACGAGGGCCACGGTCTGGTTCTCCGGGCGCGCGAGCTGCGCGGCGGGCGCCGCCTCCTGCACGGTGATGAGCCGGGAGCGCTCCTTCACCTGCGTGACGACGTAGTTGCGGCCGCCCTTCTTGGCGGTCACGTCGAAGGACTCGACGGCCTTGCCGCCGTCCTTGACGACGAGCCTGAACCGCTCGGCGGGACCCTCGCCCTCCGGGTCGGAGACCTCGACGCTGAGCGGGCCGGAACCCGCGGCCACGGCGGTCACGGTGAACGTGCCGAGCTGCTGGGGCGCCCCGGCGGGCAGCGCGGCCGGCGCGGCCGACCCGGTGACCTCGGCGGGGGCGCCGGACGCCTCGCCCGCGGCACCGCCCGGGGCGCCGCCGACGCGGACCACGTAGGCGGCGCTGCCGCCGTTGTTGAAGAAGCCGTAGACGGAGTGCGCCAGGTAGTACCCGTCGGTGAACGCACCGAAGGCGGCGACGAACTGTGTCCAGTTGGTCACCAGGGTCGGCTCGTTCAGCGGACCGGATGGTGCGAGCCCGACGAAGGCCGCCACCGACGTCCCCACCCCCTCGATGGGGCGTGAGCCGCTGGCCACCTCCTCGACGTAGACGCCCGGCGACAGGTAGGACGGCATGCTCTGCTCTCCTCGGGGTACGAGTCAGGTCTACGCCCACCCTCACGCGCGTGGCGCGTCGTTCAAACGGCTGCGAGTGCCGAGTACGGGGCATGCGTGTTGCCCGGAAGGGCAAGGAGCACCCCTTCTCCGGGGCGGCCGGCCCGCCCCGGCCGGCCCGCCCCGGGCACCGGAGGCGGACCGGGAGGGAGGGCCGCTTCCAGGGCGTCGGCCCCGGAGGCGCGCGGGGGCGCTGCGGTGCGCCCGGCAGGCGGTTCGAGGCCCTGACCGGGGCAAAGGCGGGGATTCGGGCCGGGCAGGGCAACAAGTCCGTCTTTCGGGGCACTTGAGGATGCCCCGGGGACTCCTGACGCTCCGTCGCACGGCCCGTAGCGTCACCATGTGACCCTTTGGACTTCTCTTGAACCGGCGTCGACGACGGTGGA
>NZ_LIRG01000541.1 GCF_001419695.1 Streptomyces prasinopilosus | reverse complement strand
CATCCGCGCGACCGCGTCCGGCGGGTCCTGCTCCAGTCCGAAGGTGAGCGCCAGGTAGAACATCAGCTCGGAGTCCGTCGATCCCTCGATGGAGAGGAAGAGCTCCGGGTCGACGGCCAGGGCGAGGTCGCGCCGGATGCGGTCGAAGCCGGCGATCGCGCCGTTGTGCATCCACATCCAGCGGCCGTGACGGAACGGGTGGCAGTTGGTCTCCTGCACCGACGAGCCGGTCGACGCCCGGATGTGGGCGAAGAACAGGGGCGAGCGGACATGGCCGGCGATCTCCCGCAGGTTGCGGTTGCTCCAGGCCGGACCGATGTCCCGGACGACCGCCGGGGTGTCGGTGCGGGGCCCGTACCAGCCCACCCCGAACCCGTCGCCGTTGGTCGTCTCGACGCCCAGTTCGGAGTGCAGGCTCTGGTCGATCAGCGAGTGCTTCGGCCGGTAGAGGAGGCTGTCGAGCAGGACGGGGGTGCCCGAGTAGGCGAGCCACCGGCACATCGTCCACCGCCTTCCCGGTCGCGGTCCCTCTCCCCCTCAGGATCCCAGCCCTCCCGCACGGGCGCGCTGCGAGAGCCGCGGGAACCGCGGGGCGGGCGGGTGCCGTGCCCCGGACACCCGGCCTCCGGTTCGGCTACCGTCGACGGCATGAGCGGTACCCCGTCCCTCGCCGACGCCCTCGCCGAGGGCACCGTCGTCCTCGACGGCGGCCTGTCCGACCGGCTCGCGGCGGCCGGCCACGACCTGAGCGACGAGCTGTGGTCGGCGCGGCTGCTCGCCGAGGACCCCGGGGCGATCACCGAGGCCCACCTCTCCTACTTCGAGGCGGGCGCGGACGTGGCGATCACCGCCAGCTACCAGGCCACCTTCGAGGGCTTCGCGCGACGCGGCATCGGCCGTGACCGGGTCGCCGCCCTGCTCGCCCTGAGCGTCGGGGCGGCCCGGACCGCGGCCCGGCGGGCCCGGACGGCCCGCCCCCTGTGGGTGGCGGCGTCCGTCGGCCCTTACGGCGCGATGCTCGCCGACGGCTCCGAGTACCGGGGCCGGTACGGCCTGACCGTGGCCGAGCTGGAGCGCTTCCACCGTCCCCGCATGGAGGCCCTGGCCGCCGCGGAACCCGACATCCTCGCCCTGGAGACGATCCCGGACACCGACGAGGCGGAGGCCCTGCTGCGGATCCTGCCCGGCCTCGGCATCCCGGCCTGGCTGTCCTACTCGGTGACGGGCGACCGCACCCGCGCGGGCCGGCCCCTGTCCGACGCCTTCGCGCTCGCCGCCGGCGTGGACGAGGTCGTCGCCGTCGG
>NZ_LIRG01000540.1:12690-12906 GCF_001419695.1 Streptomyces prasinopilosus | reverse complement strand
TCGGCGCACCGGCCCGCGCACGCGCCCGCACCCCGCCCGCGACCGCCTGTCCGTCGATCAGGTAACGGAGTTGCGGCGGTGGTGTCACAGATACCCGACGGCTTCCCGTCGACTCCGCGATCGCCCCCGTATCCCCTTGAGGCGCTTGATCACCCTTCGGCATACTGCGCAACCAGGGGGTTACGCACATGCGTACGAGACCACCCCCGGCCGGGT
>NZ_LIRG01000540.1:0-12630 GCF_001419695.1 Streptomyces prasinopilosus | reverse complement strand
GGCGACCGGGTCGCCGTGGACGCCAAGGGCCGCGTCGTCGGCCTGGAGCGGGCCAAGGGCCGGGAACACATACCCGTCCAGATCCGCAAGTCCGGCGGCCACACCTACGTCCTGCCGGCGGACGCCGCCCGGCTGATCGCCGGAGGCCGGCTCGACCGGCGGCTCTTCGACATCACCGAACTCGGCAAGGACTCCACCCGCCGCTCCCAGCAGCGCGGCCCGAAGGTCATCGTCGGCTACCAGGGCCGCGCGGCCGCCGCCGCGAAGTCCGACGTCCGCGAGGCGGCCACGCTCCGCCGGACCCTCGGCGCGCTGAACGCGGACGCCGTGCAGACCCCGCACGAGGACGCGCCCGACCTGTGGAAGGCGGTCACCGACGGCGACCGGACCGCGTCCGGCATCGCCCACGTCTGGCTCGACGGCGTCCGCGAGGCGTCCCTCGACAAGTCCGTCCCGCAGATCGGCGCCCCCAAGGCGTGGGCCTCCGGCTACGACGGCAAGGGCGTGAAGATCGCCGTCCTGGACACCGGTGTCGACACGGCCCACGCGGACCTGAAGGGCCAGGTGACCGCGTCCAAGGACTTCACCGGCTCGCCGAACGCCGGCGACAGGGTCGGCCACGGCACCCACGTCGCCTCGATCGCGGTCGGCACCGGCGCCAAGGCGGGCGGCACGTACAAGGGCGTCGCACCCGGCGCCAAGGTGCTCAACGGCAAGGTCCTCGACGACGCCGGCTTCGGCGACGACTCCGGCATCCTGGCCGGCATGGAGTGGGCCGTCGCGCAGGGCGCCGACATCGTCAACATGAGCCTGGGCGGCCGGGACACGGCCGAGATCGACCCGCTGGAGGCGGCGGTCAACAAGCTCTCCGCCGAGAAGGGCGTCCTGTTCGCCATCGCGGCGGGCAACGAGGGCCCCCGGTCGCTCAACTCGCCCGGCAGCGCCGAAGCCGCCCTCACCGTGGGCGCCGTCGACGACAAGGACAAGCTCGCCGACTTCTCCTCCACCGGCCCCCGCCTCGGCGACGGTGCCGTCAAGCCGGACGTCACCGCGCCCGGCGTCGACATCGCGGCCGCCTCGGCCAAGGGCAACGACATCGCCAAGGAGGTCGGCGAGAAGCCGGCCGGCTACATGTCCATCTCGGGCACGTCGATGGCGACCCCGCACGTCGCGGGCGCGGCCGCGCTCCTGAAGCAGCAGCACCCCGACTGGAGCTCCGCGGAGCTGAAGGGCGCGCTCACCGGCTCCACCAAGGGCGGCGCGTACACGCCGTTCGAGCAGGGCACCGGGCGGATCCAGGTCGACAGGGCCGTCAAGCAGACGGTGATCGCCGAGCCGGCCTCGCTGAGCTTCGGCGTCCAGCAGTGGCCGCACACCGACGACAAGCCGGTCACCAAGGCGCTGACCTACCGCAACCTCGGCACCGCGGACGTCACCCTGAAGCTGACGTCCACCGCCACCGGCCCCAAGGGCAAGGCGGCCCCGGCCGGCTTCTTCACCCTGGGCGCCACCACGGTGACGGTTCCCGCGGGCGGCACCGCCTCCGTCGACCTCACCGCGAACACCAAGCTCGGCGGCACCACCGACGGCTCCTACTCGGCCTACGTGGTCGCGACCGGCGGCGGCCAGACCGTGCGCACGGCCGCGGGCGTGGAGCGGGAGGCCGAGTCCTACGACGTGACCCTGAAGGTCCTCGGCCGCGACGGCAAGGCCACGGCCAACTACGGCACGGACCTGATGGCCATCTCCGGCGCCGCCGCCGGCGAGTGGTACCAGCCCTACGACGCCGACGGCACCGTCACCGTCCGGGTGCCCAAGGGCACCTACGTCCTGAACACCTCGGTGTACGCCGGTACCGACCCCGAGAAGTTCACCGGCGCCGACTGGCTCGCCCAGCCGAAGCTGAGCGTCACCAAGAAGACGACGGTCACGCTGGACGCCCGCAAGGCCAAGCCGGTGAAGATCACCGTGCCGGACTCGGCGGCCAAGGAGCAGTTCGTCTCGGCCGACTACGGGCTGGAGACGAAGAACAGCTTCTACGGCTTCGGCTGGTGGCTGGAGTCGCTCAAGAACTTCCGCACCGCCCACCTCGGCCCGGAGATCACCGACGGCTCGCTGACCCAGCAGTGGGACACCCACTGGAGCAAGGGCAGCAAGGCGCAGTACAGCACCGTCGCGGGCGGCAAGGTCAAGAAGCTCGCCACCGGCTACACCCGCGCCTACAAGGCGTCCGAGCTGGCCACGGTGAAGGTCGCCATGGGCGCGGCGGCGAGCGGCAAGAAGGGCGTGGTCAGCGCCATGGGCATGCTGCCGGACAGCTACTCCGCCTCCGGGTTCGGCATCGCGCAGACCCTGCCCAGCACCCGCACCCTCCACCTGTCCACCAAGAACGGGGTGCGGTGGGGCCTCGACTTCGAGCAGCAGGGCGGCGTCGACGCCGAGGGCTGGCCGGTCGTCGAGTCCTCCTACACCCTCGGTGACGACTTCGCCTTCAAGGCCGGCACGACGTACTCCAAGACCGTGCACAAGGCGGTCTTCGGACCGCGTGTCACCTCGGACTACGGCCTCTTCCGCGACGGCAACCACATCTACGGCATCCTCCCGCTGTTCGCCGACGGCCAGGGCAACGTCGGCTTCTCGAAGGTCGCCTCGGTCACCACCAGCCTGTACCGCAACGGCACCAAGGTCGGCTCCCACGACGACCCGCTGGTCGGTGAGGACGCGTTCAAGGTGCCCTCCGCCGACGCCTCCTACCGGCTGACGACCTCGGTCAAGCGCAGCGCCAAGGTCTCCGCGGCGTCCACCCGCGTCGACGCGAGCTGGACCTTCCGCTCCAAGAAGACCTCCGACGCGAAGCACCTGCCCGTCTCCACGGCGCGCTTCCAGGCGGTCACCGGACTGGACAGCAAGGTCACGGCGGGCAAGAAGGTCACCTTCCCGGTCACCGTCGAGGGCGCGGCCAAGGGCAAGAACCTCAAGTCGCTGACGGTGTGGGTCTCCTACGACGCCGGCAAGACCTGGAAGAAGACCACGGTCACGAAGGGCAAGATCACCGTCAAGAACCCCGCGAAGAAGAAGGCGATCTCCTTCCGCGCCAAGATCACCGACAAGAACGGCAACACGTCGACGATCTCCATCCACAACGCCTACCACGGCAAGTGAGCCGGCCGCCGGCCCACTGCTGAGCACGGGGGAGGGCCCGCCGGAAGCCAGGCTTCCGGCGGGCCCTCCCCCGTGTCGCCCCTCAGTGCGGCAGCGTCGCCGGGCTGCCGCCGTTGGCCTCGTAGCCCGCGACCGCCAGGGCCCGGTAGACCGCGAACTCCGCCGCGGGGTCCGGGGACAGGGTCCAGGGGAGCGCGCCGACGTGGCCGTCGATGTGCGTCAGCTGGGTCATGGCCTCCGCCCAGCGCTCACCGCGGACCAGGAAGAAGACCAGCAGGTGCCGCACGTGCGCGGCCATCGGGTCGTCGGGACGGGCCGCGTGCACCGCGTGCAGCGCGCCGTGGACCGCCTTCGTGACCACCTCGCTCCGGTAGAAGCCGCTGACCAGGTTCACCTCCGGCAGGTGCTCGAACACCGCGAACAGCGGCATCGCGGCCAGCAGCGAACCCCGCGGGGCCCGGGCGGCCGCGGCCTCCGCGAACGCGTACGCCAGCTCCCGCGAGCCGTGCCACTTCTCGCACCAGTAGTGCAGGGCGGCCAGGTGCGCGCCCATGTGGGCCGGCGCGCGGTCCAGGATCTTCAGCCAGACCTGCTCGAAGTCCTTCCGCTCGTAGGCCAGCCCGCGGGCCACCGAGAGCTCCACGATGTACGGGACCGGGTCACCGGGGGCCAGCAGCGCCGCCTCGCCGCACGCCGCCCTCGCCTCCTCCATGATGATCCGGAACTCGTCCGTCCCGGGCGTCGCCGTGCGCCACGCCTGCTGCACCAGGAACTCGGCGTGCACCGCCGCGCCCCCCGCGTCCTTGGGCGCCTCCGCCCGCCACGTCCGCAGCCACTGCCCGCCCGGCGACTCACCGGCCGTACCGGGGCGCGCGGCGAGTTCGAGCGAGGCGGCGCCCGCGAAGGCCTGGACGCGCTGCCAGCGCAGCTCGCTCGTCATCTCGGTGCCGGCCAGCAGCTGCCGGGCCCCGCGGTAGTCCCGGGTGCGCTGCACCAGGTCCAGGACGTCCAGCAGATCCTGGTCGGGGCCGGGCATGCGGACGTCCAGCTCCTCCTCCAGGGCGAAGCCGTAGCCGGCCGGGTCCGCCGCGTCGGGATGACCGGCCGGTACCTGTGTGATCCCGCCGCGCCCGCGCCTCAGGAACGGCAGCACCACGAAGCCGATCATGACCACCCCGAGCAGGACCAAGAGAATCTCCATGTCTCAAGCGAACCAGATCGCGTCGGCACTTGGCGAGCGTGGTGCCGGGCCGGCGGACGACTCGGCTGCGGTCATCGGGGGCGCGGGCGGACTACCCTCGGTGCACATGAGCGACACGCACATCAGCCAGCACTTCGAGACGCTCGCGATTCACGCGGGCAACACGGCCGACCCCCTCACCGGCGCGGTCGTGCCGCCGATCTACCAGGTGTCCACGTACAAGCAGGACGGTGTCGGAGGCCTGCGCGGCGGCTACGAGTACAGCCGCAGCGCCAACCCGACCAGGACCGCCCTGGAGGAGAACCTCGCGGCCCTGGAGGGCGGCCGCCGCGGCCTCGCGTTCGCGTCCGGGCTGGCGGCCGAGGACTGCCTGCTGCGCACGCTGCTCAGCCCCGGCGACCACGTGGTGATCCCGAACGACGCGTACGGCGGCACGTTCCGCCTGTTCGCCAAGGTCGTCGCCCGCTGGGGCGTGGAGTGGTCGGTGGCCGACACCGGTGACCCGGCCGCCGTCCGGGCCGCGATCACCCCGAAGACCAAGGCCGTGTGGGTGGAGACCCCCTCCAACCCGCTGCTCGGCATCACCGACATCGCCGCCGTCGCCCAGGTCGCCCGGGACGCCGGCGCCCGCCTCGTCGTCGACAACACCTTCGCCACCCCGTACCTCCAGCAGCCGCTCGCGCTCGGCGCGGACGTCGTCGTGCACTCCCTGACCAAGTACATGGGCGGCCACTCGGACGTCGTCGGCGGCGCCCTGGCCACGGGCGACGCGGAGCTCGGCGAGGAACTGGCCTACCACCAGAACGCGATGGGCGCGGTCGCCGGGCCGTTCGACTCCTGGCTGGTGCTGCGCGGCACCAAGACGCTCTCCGTGCGCATGGACCGGCACAGCGAGAACGCCACCAAGGTCGCCGACATGCTCACCCGGCACGCGCGCGTGACGAGCGTCCTCTACCCGGGGCTGCCCGAGCACCCCGGCCACGAGGTCGCCGCCAAGCAGATGCGGTCCTTCGGCGGCATGATCTCCTTCCGCGTGGAGGGCGGCGAGGAAGCGGCCGTCGAGGTCTGCAACCGGGCCAGGATCTTCACGCTCGGCGAGTCCCTGGGCGGTGTCGAGTCGCTGATCGAGCACCCCGGCCGCATGACGCACGCGTCCGTCGCGGGCTCCGCCCTCGAGGTCCCCGCCGACCTGGTCCGCCTCTCCGTCGGCATCGAGAACGTCGACGACCTGCTCGAGGACCTCCGGCAGGCGCTCGCCGGGTAGCACGAGGACCCCGAAGCCCCCGGGGCCCGTACGCGCGGGGTGGAGCCGTGCCCGACGGCGGCTCCGCCCCCGCCGCGTGCCCGGCCCGCAGCGGGGGAGCCGTGCACGGCGCGGTCCAGGAGTGGTCACACTCACGGTGCCGGTGGCCCGGGAGGAGGACCGCTCCTCCGGTGCCGGCGGCTCAGGAGGAGGACCGTTCCTCCGGGCCCGGCGCGTCCGGCGCCGACATCCGCGCGGACAGCGCGCCGTTGAAGCGCGTGAGGAGCGCGCAGAACGCCTCGCGCTCCTCCTGCTCCCAGTCCTGTGTCAGTTCGGCCATCAACTGACGCCTGGAGGAACGGACTTCCTCCAGGCGTGCGTGCCCGCGCGGAGACAGCTGAAGCACCACCGCCCGGCCGTCCTCGGGGTGCGAGGTGCGTTTCACCAGACCGGTGTCGACCAGCGGGGCCACCTGGCGGGTGACCGTCGACGAGTCGATGCCCATGCTCGCGGCGAGCGCCTTGACCCCCATCGGCCCTTCGCTGTCGAGGCGGTTGAGCAGCAGGTAGGCGGCGCGGTCCATGAAGGTGCGCACCTGGCCGACGCCGCCGAGCCGGGTCTGTTCGGCGCGGCGGGCGAACAGCGCCACCTCGTGCTGCAGCGTGTCGAGGAGGCCGGTGTCACCGACGGTCGTCGTGTCCATCGACATGTCAGGTGTTGTGGGCATGGCCGGAGGCTCACTTCGTGGAGGGCTGCTAATTGGGGGACAGGGTACGCGGCCGGAGGGCGGGCCGTACCGGCGCTGCGCAAAGCCGGGGCCGCCCGCCGGTCCACCGCGCACGCCCGCGGCCGTGGACTGCGATGCTGGAGTCATGGGCCACGGCACGGCTGACTCCTTGCGCACCGTCACCCCCGACGATGTGCGCGGCGCCCGGAAGACGCTCCAGGGTGTCGCGCGGACGACCGCGATGGAGAGCAGCAGGCACCTGTCCCGCACGGTGGGCACCCCGGTGCACCTGAAGTGCGAGAACCTCCAGCGCACGGGGTCGTTCAAGCTGCGCGGCGCGTACGTCCGGATCGCCGGGCTGCCGCCGGAGCGGCGCGCCGCCGGGGTCGTCGCCGCGAGCGCCGGCAACCACGCGCAGGGCGTCGCGCTCGCCTCCTCGCTCCTCGGGGTGGGCTCGACGGTGTTCATGCCGGAGGGCGCCCCGCTGCCGAAGATCAGCGCCACCCGGGAGTACGGCGCCGAGGTGCGCCTGCACGGCCAGGTGGTCGACGAGGCACTGGCCGCCGCGGAGGAGTACGCGGCCCGGACGGGCGCGGTGCTCATCCACCCCTTCGACCACCCCGACATCGTCGCCGGGCAGGGCACCGTGGGCCTGGAGATCCTGGAGCAGTGCCCGGAGGTGCGCACGATCGTCGTCGGCACGGGCGGCGGAGGGCTGATCGCCGGCATCGCGGTCGCGGTGAAGGCGCTGCGGCCGGACGTACGGATCATCGGGGTGCAGGCGGAGGGGGCGGCCGCGTACCCGCCGTCGCTGGCGGCCGGGCACCCGGTGTCGGTGCGCGATCCGGCGACGATGGCCGACGGCATCAAGGTGGGACGGCCCGGCGACGTGCCGTTCGGGATCGTCGACGTGCTGGTGGACGAGATCCGCACCGTCACCGAGGGCGAGCTGTCGGCCGCGCTGCTGCTGTGCCTGGAGCGGGCCAAGCTGGTCGTGGAGCCGGCCGGGGCGAGCCCGGTCGCGGCGCTGCTGAGCCGTCCCGGCTCGTTCGAGGGGCCGGTCGTCGCGGTGCTGTCGGGCGGCAACATCGATCCGGTGCTGATGGAGCGGGTGCTGCGGCACGGGATGGCGGCGCAGGGCCGCTACCTGGCCGTGCGGCTGCGTCTGGCGGACCGGCCGGGCGCCCTCGCGGCGCTCCTCGGGGTGCTGTCGGGGGCCGACGCCAACGTCCTCGACGTGAGCCACGTGCGCACCGATCCCCGGCTCGGGCTCACGGAGGTGGAGGTCGAGGTGCACCTGGAGACGAAGGGGCCGGAGCACCGCGCCGAGGTCGACCGGACCCTGCGCGACGCGGGCTACACGGTCATCGGCTGACCCCGCGCTCCTCCTTCGTCACCCGTTCGTGGCAACGCGCCGAGGGGCGCGATGTATCGCGTCATGGTGTGGGTCGCGCGTCCGGTCCCGGTGCGCGGCGGCGCCCGGGCACGGCGGGACGGGGCCGTGACGAGGCGGGACACGGCACACCTTCCTAGGCTTCTCAGAAGAATCCCCGATGACGTGGAGACTCATATGCCAGGCGCCATCCATGCCGAAGGCCTGGTGAAGACCTTCGGCGACGTAAGGGCACTGGACGGCGTCGACCTCGACGTCCCCGAGGGCACCGTCCTGGGCCTGCTCGGGCCGAACGGCGCGGGCAAGACCACCGCCGTCCGCTGCCTGACCACCCTGCTGCGGCCCGACCACGGCAGGGCCGTGGTCGCCGGGATCGACGTGCTCGAACGGCCTGACGCCGTGCGCCGGTCCATCGGCCTGTCCGGCCAGTTCGCGGCGGTCGACGAGTACCTGACCGGCCGCGAGAACCTGCGGATGGTCGGGCAGCTCTACCGGATGAGGGCCGGGGCGGCGAAGGCGCGCGCGGACGAACTGCTGGAGCAGTTCCACCTCGCGGACGCCGCCGACCGCATCGCGAAGACCTACTCCGGCGGCATGCGGCGGCGGCTCGACCTCGCGGCGGCCCTCGTCGTCTCCCCGCCCGTGATGTTCATGGACGAGCCGACCACCGGCCTCGACCCGCGCAACCGCCAGGAGCTGTGGGGCGTGATCAGGGGACTCGTCTCCGGCGGTACGACGCTGCTGCTGACCACCCAGTACCTGGAGGAGGCCGACCACCTCGCGCACGACATCGCGGTGGTCGACCACGGCCGGGTCATCGCCCAGGGCACCTCCGACCAGCTCAAGGCCCGCACCGGCGGAGAGTGCGTCGAGGTCGTGGTGCACGAGCGGCAGCACCTCCGGGCCGCCTCCGCCCTCCTGGACCGGTTCGGCCCGCGCGGCCCGGACCGGGGCGGCACCCGGGTCGAGGAACACATGCGCAAGATCACCACCCCGGTCTCCGGCGGCGCGAAGCTCCTGGCCGAGATCATCCGCGAACTCGACGTCCACGGCATCGAGATCGACGACATCGGTCTGCGCCGCCCCACCCTCGACGACGTCTTCCTCTCCCTCACCGGCCATGCCGCGCAGGACGGGGGAACGGACGGCGCACGAGCCGGCACCGAAGGATCCGGCACCGGACAGGGTCGCCGCCCCCGCGGGAAGGAGGCCGCCCGGTGAGCGCCGTCACCGACGCCGCACGGATCGCGGCACCCGGCAACCCCCTCGTCCAGTCGATCCGGGACTCCCTGATCGTCGCCCGGCGCAACCTGATCCGGATGGCCCGGATCCCCGAAGTGATCATCTTCGGGCTCGTCCAGCCCATCATGTTCGTGGTGCTCTTCTCCTACGTGTTCGGCGGGTCCATGAACATCGGGGGCACCACGGACCCGCAGGTCTACCGCGAGTTCCTGATGGCCGGCATCTTCGCCCAGACCGTCACCTTCGCCACCGCCGGAGCCGGCGCGGGCATCGCCGAGGACATGCACAAGGGGCTCATCGACCGCTTCCGCTCCCTGCCCATGGCCCGCGGCGCGGTGCTCACCGGCCGCACCCTCGCCGACCTGGTGCAGACGGCCCTCACCCTGCTGGTGCTCGCCGTGGTCGCCCTGCTGGTGGGCTGGCGCACCCACACCGGCGCGGGCGAGGTGCTCGCCGCCTTCGGACTGCTGCTGCTCTCCGGCTACGCGTTCACCTGGATCGGCGCGGTCATCGGCCTGTCGGTGCGCACCCCGGAGGCGGCCACCTCCGGCGGCCTGGTGTGGCTCTTCCCGGTCACCTTCGTGTCGAACGCGTTCGTGGACACCGGCCAGATGACCCCCTGGCTGCGGCACATCGCGGAGTGGAACCCGTTCAGCGCCACCGTCCAGGCCTGCAGGGAGCTCTTCGGCAACCCCGGGGTCTCCCCCTCGGACGCCTGGCCCATGCGGCACCCGGTGGGGGCCTCGCTGATCTGGTCGGTCCTGATCATCCTCGTCTTCAGGACGCTCGCCGTGCGCAAGTACCGTTCGGCGGGGTCATGACGAAGCCCCCGGCGGCCTCCCGTGGGGGAGGACCGCCGGGGGCCCGGTGCCGGTGGTCCGGCGGACGCGCGGCCGCCGGGGGACCGGCCGGTGTCAGCCCTTGTACGGCTCGGCCTTGAGGATCTTCACCGAGGCCTTCTTGCCGTTCGGCAGCTCGTACTCCGCCTCTTCACCGACCTTGTGGCCGTTGACTCCGGTGCCCAGCGGGGACTGCGGCGAGTACGTCTCGATGTCCGCGCTCGCGTACTCGCGCGAGGCGAGCAGGAAGGTCAGCGTGTCGTCCTCGTCGCCGTCGAAGGCGATCGTGACGACCATGCCGGGCCCCACCGTACCGTCGGCCGCCAGTGCCTCACCGACCTTGGCGTTCTCGAGGAGCTGGGTGAGCTGCCGCACGCGGAGCTCCTGCTTGCCCTGCTCCTCCTTGGCCGCGTGGTACCCGCCGTTCTCCCGCAGGTCGCCCTCCTCGCGCGCGGCGGCGATCTTCGCGGAGATCTCCGTACGCGCGGGACCAGTAAGGTACTCAAGCTCGTCCTTGAGCTTGTTGTACGCCTCCTGGGTCAGCCAGGTGACGTTCTCGCTGGTCTGGGTCACTGGTGCTCCTCGTAGGTACGTGGGAATACAAAGCAACGCCCTCCCTGAAGGATGTTCCTCCACGGATGGGCGAAACCACGAGCCTAACAATTCAACGGCGGAAGGGGGAGGACATAAGCCTCCGGAGTCATGTCTCCGCAGGTCGGAGCGGAGGTGATCCCCGTTGGACCGGCCGGGTCGGACTCAGTCGGCGCGGCACCCGAGGAGTTCGGCCGAGGAGCCCGGAGCGGTCGTGCGGAGCGTGACGACCCTGTCGATGCGGGTGTCCTCGCCGCCGAAGCGGAAGTCGGCGCGGCCCACCTCGGCGCCGTCCGCGGCCTGGGACCGCACCGTGCAGTAGCCCTCGGTCCCGGCGTCCTTGTGGACCTCCAGGCGGATCTTCACCGCGGTCTTCGAGACGTCGAAGCCGATCAGCTCGCCGCTGATCTCGTTCTTGACGACGTAGTGGTAGCCGAACCAGCCGAACAGGGCGAGCATGACCGCGGCCAGGACCGCGCCGACGATCCTGAGGGTGCGGTCCGCGCGTTCGTCCGAGGAGCGGCCGTACCGGCCCGCGGGCGGTCGCGTGCTCGCCGTACTCATGATCGTCTCCTCGGCAGGAACGGGACGTGTGCCTCCCGGGAGGCCCGGAACGGAGCTCCCGGAATTATTCACCCCCGGCTTCGGTCACTATAGAAGCCTTCCGTCCACCGCCTGCCCGCCACCCCACCGCGACGTCCCCGGGACGGCTGCCGGCGGGAGCGCGTACCGGGTGCGCGTACCGGGTGCGCGGGGGCGCCTACCGACTTGAGGAATGAGTCTTGACTGACCAGCTGCGACTGATGGCCGTGCACGCCCACCCCGACGACGAGTCGAGCAAGGGCGCGGCCACCATGGCGAAGTACGTGTCCGAGGGGGTGGACGTGCTGGTCGTGACCTGCACGGGCGGGGAGCGCGGCTCCATCCTCAACCCCAAACTGCAGGGTGACCCGTACATCGAGGAGAACATCCACGAGGTGCGCAGGAAGGAGATGGACGAGGCCCGGGAGATCCTCGGGGTCAAGCAGGAGTGGCTCGGCTTCGTCGACTCCGGTCTCCCCGAGGGCGACCCGCTGCCCCCGCTGCCCGAGGGCTGCTTCGCCCTGGAGGACGTGGGCAAGGCGGCCGGGGAGCTGGTGCGGAAGATCCGCGCGTTCCGTCCCCAGGTGATCACCACCTACGACGAGAACGGCGGCTACCCGCACCCCGACCACATCATGACCCACAAGATCACGATGGTGGCGTTCGAGGGCGCGGCGGACGCCGGGACGTATCCGGAGGACGAGTTCGGCCCGGTCTTCCAGCCGCTGAAGGTCTACTACAACCAGGGGTTCAACCGCCCCCGCACCGAGACGCTGCACCGGGCGCTGCTGGACCGGGGCATGGAGTCGCCGTACGGGGACTGGCTCAAGCGCTGGGCGGAGTCCGGCCGCAAGGAGCGCACGCTCACCACGCACGTTCCGTGCGCGGACTTCTTCGAGGTCCGCGACAAGGCGCTGATCGCGCACGCCACGCAGATCGACCCCGACGGGGGCTGGTTCCGGATCCCGATGGAGATCCAGAAGGAGGTCTGGCCCACCGAGGAGTACGAGCTGGCGAAGTCCCTCGTGGCCACCTCCCTCCCCGAGGACGACCTCTTCGCGGGCATCCGCGACAATGCCTGATATGAGCGCAAGCGCAAATCTGGCAATGAGCCACCTGGTCACCCTCGCCGAGTACGACAAGGACAAGGTCACCCCCGGTGTCCTCGGCTTCATCGTCTTCGCGGTGATGGCCGTGGCGGTCTGGGGCCTGATGAAGTCGATGAACCGGCACATGAACCGGGTGGACTTCGCCGAGCCCGGCTCCCGGGAGGCGGAGTCCGAGGACGCCGGGCAGCCGGCCGCGGACGCGGCGGGGAAGAAGGAGCAGGGCTGACCCGCGCGGTCTTCCGACGGCCCCGGAAGGCCGCGCGGCGGCGTGCCGCGGGGCGGCGAGCCCTGCGACGGCACGGCGCGTGACGGCACGCGGCAGCACCTCGCGGGGCGGTGCGCCGCGGGGGCGTCCGCGTCACAGGGTCATTCGTGTCACAGGTCGTTCGTGTCACAGGGTGGACCGCGTCACCACGGCGCCCGGCCGCCCGCCTGCCCGCACGGCCCGGCCGCTCACGCCGCCGCGCCGCCGGTCGACGCGGACCCGCCGCAGGGGCGTGCCCACCTGCCCCGGGTGACCGGCCCAGCACGTCTTCCGCCC
>NZ_LIRG01000054.1 GCF_001419695.1 Streptomyces prasinopilosus | reverse complement strand
GGTAGGAGCCGTCCCCGCAGGCGGCGGCCCGGGAGGCCCCCGTCCGGGCCGCCGCCTGCGGGGACGGCTCCTACCAGGCCGAGGCCGTGCGCAGCGGCGGCACCTGGACCGCCCGCCGCGGCGGCACCGTCGTCCACACCGGTACCGACATGCGCGCGGCGGTGCAGGCGGCGATCGGCAGCCTGACCTCCGGCCGCACCTCCAAGGAGCGGGTGGTGGTCCGCGGTTCCGGCTCGATCTCCGCCAACTCCCGCATCTCGCTGCCGAGCTACACGGTTCTCGACGTCTGCGGCACGATCGACGTCACGGGCAGCGGCTCCGGCGACCAGGCGCCGGTCTACTCCCGCGGCACGCGGGACATCGAGGTCCAGAACCTCAGCGTCACCGGCACCCCGCTGTACGGCGTCTTCCTGCGCAACGTGCAGAACGTGGTCCTGGGCCAGATCGACATGCGCCTGTCCGGCGGCCTCGGCGTCCGCATCGACAACCGCGGCGACACCAGCCAGTGGACGCGGAACGTCCGGATCGACAACGTCCACGTCTCCGGCGCGTCCAGCCACGCCGTGGAGACGTACGGGGTCGACGGCCTCACCGTCGGCACGGTCACGGCCCGCGACGTCGGCGAGTCGGGACTCCTCCTCAACCAGACCGTCAACGCCACGGTCGGCAAGGTGGACGCGGAGAACGCGGGCACCGGCACCGGTTACGCCGCCTTCCGCATGGCCAACCGCAACGGCCGGATCGGCAGCTCGTACGCGACCAACATCCGCGTCGGCGAGGTCGTCGCGCGCGGCGGCGGACGCGGCGTCTTCTGCGTCTCGGAGAGCGGCGGCGCGACGATCGACCGGATCAGCCTGTCCGGCACCGGCAACAACGCGATCCTGATCGAGAACTGCTACAACGTGAACCTCGCCGCCCAGAGCGGCACCGTCACCGGTGGGGGCGAGATCCGGCTGGCCGCCCGCACGGAGTTCGCCAACAACCGGGACATCACCGTCCAGAACCTGACGGTGACCAACTCCTCGATCCGTGAGAGCCCGTGCGGCGAGAACACCACGTTCCGCAACAACAGGCTGGTCAACAGCAGCCAGTCCGTCTGCTGACGCGGCCGGCCCCGCCGACGGCGGCGAGGCGCCGGCCGGAGGGGACGCGGGAGCGGCCCTCCCCGCCCCTCCGGCCGGTCACCGGCGCCGCCGCCCGCGCCGCGCCCGACGGGCCATGCGCACCAGGCGCACCGCCGTGGACACCACCACGAGCAGGGCGGCGGCGGCGAGGAGCGCCTCTCCCCACACCGGCAGCCGGTCCCCGACCTCCCCGACCCCGGGGAACCCCAGCAGGCCCGGCCGGTCCACGCCCGTCACCCTTCGGCGACGACGACCGCCGACGCCACCCCGGCGTCGTGGCTGAGCGAGACGTGCCAGGACCGCACGCCCAGTTCGGCGGCCCGCGCCGCCACCGTCCCCTTCACCCGCAGCCGGGGCCGCCCGCTGTCCTCGCAGTAGACCTCCGCGTCGGTCCAGTACAGCCCGCCGGGCGCCCCGAGCGCCTTGGCCAGCGCCTCCTTGGCGGCGAACCGCGCCGCCAGCGAGGCGACCCCCCGCCGTCCCCCGCCGGGCAGCAGCAGCTCGCCGTCCACGAACAGCCGCCGCGCGAGACCGGGCGTCCGCTCCAGGGACGCCGCGAACCGCTCGATCTCGGCCACGTCGATCCCGACTCCGATGATGCTCATGCCGAGCACTTTACGGCGCCGCCGGGGGCCCGGCCCCGGACGGCGGGAGAGGACCGCGGGCCCGGAGTGCTCGCGCTTCCGGTCGTGCGCGTCCCTCCCGGGGTGCGGTCCCCGTCGCGGCGAGCGCCCCCCGTTCACTCCACCGTGACCGACTTCGCCAGGTTGCGGGGCTGGTCGACCTCGTTGCCCCGGGCCGTGGCCAGTTCGCAGGCGAAGACCTGGAGGGGGACCGTCGTCACCAGCGGCTGCAGCAGCGTGGGGACGGCCGGGACGAGGATCAGATGGTCGGCGTACGGGGCGACCTCGTCGTCGCCCTCCTCGGCGATGACGACGGTGCGGGCGCCGCGGGCGCGGATCTCCTGGATGCTGGAGACCATCTTGTCGTGGAGGACGGAGCGGCCCCGCGGTGACGGGACGACCACGACCACGGGCAGGCCGTCCTCGACCAGGGCGATCGGGCCGTGCTTCAGCTCGCCCGCGGCGAAGCCCTCCGCGTGCATGTAGGCGAGTTCCTTGAGCTTGAGCGCGCCCTCCAGGGCGACCGGGTAGCCGACGTGCCGGCCCAGGAACAGCACGGTGTCCTTGTGGGCGAGGGCGCGGGCGAGTTCCCGTACCGGCTCCATGGTCTCCAGGACCCGTTCCACCGAGCGGGAGATGGCGGACAGGTCCCGCACGACCGCGTGGATCTCGTCGGCGTCCTTCGCGCCCCGGACCTGGGCGAGGTACAGGGCGACCAGGTAGCAGGCGACCAGCTGGGTCAGGAAGGCCTTGGTCGAGGCGACGGCGACCTCGGGGCCGGCGTGGGTGTAGAGGACGGCGTCGGACTCGCGGGGGATGGTCGAGCCGTTGGTGTTGCAGATGGCGAGGACGCGGGCGCCCTGTTCGCGCGCGTGCCGCAGGGCCATCAGGGTGTCCATGGTCTCGCCGGACTGGGAGACGGCGATGACGAGGGTCTGCGGGTCGAGGATCGGATCGCGGTGGCGGAACTCGCTCGCCAGCTCGACCTCGCAGGGGATCCGCGTCCAGTGCTCGATGGCGTACTTGGCGATCAGCCCGGCGTGGAAGGCCGTTCCGCAGGCGACGATGACGACCTTGTCGGCCTCGCGCAGCGCCTCCGGGGGGATGCGCACCTCGTCCAGGGACAGGGCGCCGGAGCCGTCGATGCGGCCGAGCAGGGTGTCGGCGACGGCCCTGGGCTGCTCGGCGATCTCCTTGAGCATGAAGGAGGGGTAGCCGCCCTTCTCGGCGGCCGACGCGTCCCAGTCGACGTGGTACGTCCGGACGTCCGTCGGCGCGCCGTCGAAACCGGTGACCGTGACCTGGTCGCGGCGCAGTTCGACCACCTGGTCCTGGCCCAGTTCGATCGCGGAGCGGGTGTGCTCGATGAACGCGGCGACGTCCGAGGCGAGGAAGGACTCGCCCTCGCCGACGCCCACCACGAGCGGCGAGTCGCGGCGCGCGCCGACGACCACGTCCGGCGCGTCCGCGTGGACGGCGACCAGGGTGAAGGCGCCGAGCAGCCGCTTGCAGACCAGGCGCATCGCCTCGGCGAGGTCGGCGCAGGAGGAGAACTCCTCGGCGAGCAGGTGGGCGACGACCTCGGTGTCCGTCTCGGAGGCCAGGTCGTGGCCGCGCCCGGCCAGTTCGGCCCGCAGTTCGGCGAAGTTCTCGATGATGCCGTTGTGGACGACGGCGACCCGGCCCGCGTTGTCGAGGTGCGGGTGCGCGTTGGCGTCGGTGGGACCGCCGTGCGTGGCCCAGCGGGTGTGGCCGATGCCGGTCGCCCCGGTGGGCAGCGGCCGGGCGGCCAGCTCCTTCTCCAGGTTGACCAGTTTCCCGGCCCGTTTCGCCGTGGCGAGCCCGCCGTCCGCGAGGACGGCCACGCCCGCCGAGTCGTAGCCCCGGTACTCCAGTCGTTTCAGTCCGGCCGTCACGACGTCCAGCGCCGACTGCGGCCCCACGTATCCCACGATTCCGCACATGCCCGGCAGCCTACGATCCGTCAGGCACCGGACCGGGCCGCCGCGTGCCCGAAATCGGAAATTCCCACCGGTGCGCGGGGCACCGGTGGGAACGGGCGGAGGGTGCGTCAGCCGAGCTTGGCGAGCTGGGCGTCGGCGACCGGCATCGGGAAGGGGGCCTTCTCGCCGGTGCCCATCGCGGCGAAGTTGACCGCCGAGAAGGCGGCGACGGTGGAGCCGGTGCGGGTGACGACGACGTTCACGGGGGCCTCGACGCCCTCGGCGGACAGGGTCAGGGTGAGCGCGATCGCCTCGTCGGCACCCTTCGGCGCCTCGGCCTCGGCCACCTTCACGATCTCGAACTCCTCGCCCACGGAGGTGTACCCGAAGCCGCCCGCGCACTTCTCGGCGGCCGCGTCGACGTCCTTGAGGACCTGCTCGGCGCCCCCGTCCTCGTAGGAGGCGAGGGTGACCAGGACCTTGTCCACGTCGAGACCGGCCTGCAGGGCCTTCTCCACGTCCGCGCCCTCGGCGGGCTTCTTCGGCTCGCCCGTCCAGGACCGCTTGACGGTGGCGGCGGGCGAGCCGACCGCGACACCGGACTGGACGCGGGCGAGCGGCCGGCACGCCTCGTCCTCCGCCACGACCTTGTCGGCGGCGATGTCGTCCCCGGCGGGCACCTTGGTGACCACCTTGCCGTCCTTCACGTCCGCCTGGACCAGCGCGGCCTTCTCCAGCTCGGCCGCGGTCAGCGCCTCGGCCGCGGGCGCGGCGGAGGCGGAGGCGGCCTTGCCCGCGTCGTCCTTGCCGCCGTCACCCTCGTCGGAGCCGCCGCAGGCGGTGACGAGCAGGGCGAGCGCGGCGGCGGAGGCGGCGAGAGCGGAACGGCGGACGGCGGGGGATGTCACGTGGGGCACTCTTTCTTCGAAGCCGCGGAGGAATCCGCGGCACAGTGCCCGAAATATAGGCACGGCGCCCCCGTGAACGATCATCCGAGGATCACTCGTAGGGGAACTGTGACAGCCGTGTGATCTTGCTTGGCGCGCCCGGCGTTCCGTCCCGGTCCGTCCGGTCCCGGTCCGTCCGTTCCCGGTCAGTTCTTCCCGTCGCCCCTGGCGATGCGGCGCGCCCGGCGGCGGACGGCGGGCCGATCCGGACCATGGCGCGCTTCTCGATGCCGCCGACGCGGCGTTCCAGGGCCGCGAGCCGCTTGTGGGCGGCCGCCAGTTCCCTCTGCGCCGCGGCGAGCCGCCGGCCGGTCCCGTCCGCCCGTTCCTCGGCGGCGGCCAGCCGGGCGCGCAGTTCCCCGGCCTCCCGGGCGCGCTTGTCGATCCGGGCGTTGGCGACGGCCGTCCGCTCGCGCAGCCGGCTGATCCGGTAGCGCATGTGACCGTCGTCCGAGCCGTCCCGGACGGGGATCGAGGCGGACCGTTCGAGGACGGCGGAGACGAAATGTTTCACCGACGCCTCCATCGGTCTCAGCGGCTCCGTGTCGTAGTCGGCCCCGGTCCGGGCGCCCACGCCGAGGACGACCACGGGCACGGTCAGCTGGTCCACCAGGGTCGACAGCCGGTCCAGGGACGCCCGGAAGGCGGGGCGGAAGGCGTCGGCCAGGGGGACGACGAAGGCGTCGTACCGCTCGTTGATCTCGGCCACGCGCCGGGCGGACGGGTCGGTGCGGATGCCGTTCGAGACGACCTCGGTGTCCGGCGCGGACAGCATCTTGTGGGCCGAGTCGCCGAAGAGCAGGTTGCCCGTGTTGGTCCCGATCAGGTCCTGGTGGATGAACTCCGTCGGCGTGGCCACGCGGAGCGGGCTCTTCCCGGAACGGATCAGGATGCGCTTCACACGACACTCCCCGACTGCTGCGACGGACGGACTCGACGGCGGCCCGAGTGCCGTCACGAAATGTCGGACACGGCGCAAAGAGGAGCAGGACACGGGGTCCGCGACCTCTCGCATCCCCCCATTTCCTCCCGTTTCCGACCGCTTCCATCCGTTTCCGCCCGCCGCGTGACACAGCCCACGAACCATCCCGTTCGAACTCCGTTAACAATGGACTGTGATCTCACCGGTCTCCTCGACGTCCCGGAGCGCCCACCGGCAGCGGCCGGAGGCGACTCCCTACCTCGACCTCACCCGTGCGGAGTGGAGCGCGCTGCGCCACAAGACGCCGCTGCCGCTGTCCGCCGAGGAGGTCGAACAGCTGCGCGGGCTCGGTGACGTCATCGACCTCGACGAGGTGCGGGACATCTACCTGCCGCTGTCCCGGCTGCTCAACCTCTACGTCGGCGCCACCGACGGGCTCCGGAGCGCGCTGAACACCTTCCTCGGCGAGCAGGGCTCCCAGGCGGGCACGCCCTTCGTCATAGGGGTCGCCGGTTCCGTGGCCGTCGGCAAGTCCACGGTCGCCCGTCTGCTCCAGGCCCTGCTCTCCCGCTGGCCCGAGCACCCGCGCGTCGAACTGGTCACCACGGACGGCTTCCTGCTGCCGACGAAAGAGCTCCAGGCCCGCGGCCTGATGTCGCGCAAAGGGTTCCCCGAGTCGTACGACCGCCGCGCGCTCACCCGTTTCGTCGCCGACATCAAGGCCGGCAAGGACGAGGTCACGGCCCCGGTCTACTCCCACCTCATCTACGACATCGTCCCGGGCGAGCTGCTCACCGTGCGCCGCCCGGACATCCTGATCGTCGAGGGGCTCAACGTGCTGCAGCCCGCGCTGCCGGGCAAGGACGGGCGCACCCGGGTCGGGCTCGCCGACTACTTCGACTTCAGCGTGTACGTGGACGCCCGGACCGAGGACATCGAGCGCTGGTACCTCAACCGCTTCCGCAAGCTGCGCGCGACCGCCTTCCAGGACCCCTCCTCGTACTTCCGCAAGTACACGCAGGTCTCGGAGGAGGAGGCCCTCGACTACGCCGGCACCATGTGGCGGACGATCAACCGGCCCAACCTGGTGGAGAACATCGCCCCCACCCGCGGCCGGGCCACCCTCGTCCTGCGCAAAGGGCCGGACCACAAGGTCCAGCGCCTCAGCCTGCGCAAGCTGTGACCCCGGGGGCGGGGCACCGGACGTGACCCGGGGCGGTGCGATCACCGTCGCCGCCCCGCGTCCGCTCCCCGGTGTGCGGGTGCCGGCCGGTGACCGCCGGACCGGCCTCGGCGGGCCGGTCCCACCGGACGGGCCGGCACGGCCCGGCGGCGGCCGCCCGCTCCGTCAGCCCAGCGCCGACTTCACCACGTCCGCCAGGCGTTCCGCGACCGAGCGGGCCTGGTCGATGTCGGCGGCCTCCACCATCACCCGGACCAGCGGTTCGGTGCCCGAGGGGCGGAGCAGCACGCGGCCGGTCTCCCCCAGTTCGCGCTCGGCCTCCGTCACGGCCGCCGCGAGTTCCCCGGAGGCCTGCACCCGGGTCCTGTCCACGTCGGGCACGTTGATGAGCACCTGCGGCAGCCGCTCCATCACCGACGCCAGCTCGCGCAGCGGACGCCCGGTCTCGGCGACGCGCGCGGCCAGCAGCAGGCCGGTGAGCGTGCCGTCGCCGGTCGTGGCGTGGTCGAGGGCGATGACGTGGCCGGACTGCTCGCCGCCGAGGGCGTAGCCCCCCTGCTTCATCTGCTCGAGCACGTACCGGTCGCCGACCGCGGTCTGCACGAAGCGGATGCCCTCGCGCTCCATGGCGAGCTTGAACCCGAGGTTGGACATCACGGTCGCGACGACGGTGTCGGAACGCAGGGCCGAACGTTCCCGCATCGCCAGCGCGAGCACGGCGAGGATCTGGTCCCCGTCCACCTCTTCACCGGTGTGGTCGACGGCCAGGCAGCGGTCGGCGTCGCCGTCGTGCGCGATGCCGAGGGCGGCCCCGTGCTCGACGACCGCGGCCTTCAGCTGCTCCAGGTGGGTCGAGCCGCAGCCGTCGTTGATGTTGAGCCCGTCCGGCTGGGTGCCGATGGTGACGACCTCGGCCCCGGCCCGCGCGAACGCCTCCGGCGAGACCCGGAAAGCGGCGCCGTGCGCCTCGTCGAGGACGATCCGCAGGCCGTCCAGCCGGTTCGGCAGGACGCCGACGAGGTGGGCGACGTACGTGTCGAGGCCCTCCTCGTAGTCCCGTACGCGGCCCACGCCGGCGCCGGTCGGGCGGTCCCAGGGGGCACCGGTGCGGTGCTCCTCGTACACGGACTCGATCCGGTCCTCCAGCTCGTCGGCGAGCTTGTGGCCGCCGCGGGCGAAGAACTTGATGCCGTTGTCGGGCATGGCGTTGTGGCTCGCGGAGAGCATCACGCCGAGGTCGGCGCCGAGCGCTCCGGTCAGGTGCGCCACGGCGGGCGTCGGCAGCACGCCGACCCGCAGCACGTCCACACCGGCGCTGGCCAGTCCGGCGACCATGGCGGCCTCCAGGAACTCCCCGGACGCCCGCGGGTCGCGTCCGACCACGGCGGTCGGCCGGTGCCCCTCGAACGTGCCCGCCTCTGCCAGTACGTGCGCGGCGGCCACGGAGAGGCCCAGCGCCATCTCGGCCGTCAGGTCCGCGTTGGCGACACCGCGCACGCCGTCCGTGCCGAAGAGTCGTCCCACTTGTCCTCCTGAGAAGCGTCGGTATCGAAATCCGTGTCGGAACGTCGTCCGCGAATGCCGTACCGGATGTCGTATCAAGCCTGGTGCCGCGAGGGCGTGACGCCGGACCGCGCACCGCGGGCCGGGGGCCCGGACGCCGGAGCCGGGCACCGGACGCCGGACGCCGGGCACCGGGTACGGTCCCCGGCCCGGGGGCCGCGGACCGTGGGCACGCGTGAGGTGTTCGACGGTCGCGGTGCGTGTGCGGCTTCCGCATCCCGAAGCAAACGCTCCCCGACCATTCGATCAGATTAGCCGCCGAGCACCTTGTGTCGTTATACGCCTGGCGTGGAGAGAAAACGAACGCCCCGGCGGCACTGTGGCGTGCCGCCGGGGCGTTCGGAGTACGTGCAGGGGCAGCTGCAATCAGCGCTTGCTGTACTGCGGGGCCTTGCGGGCCTTCTTCAGACCGGCCTTCTTGCGCTCGACCGCACGGTCGTCGCGGCGGAGGAAGCCGGCCTTCTTGAGGGCGCCGCGGTTGTTGTCGACGTCCGCCTCGTTCAGCGCACGGGCGACACCGAGACGGAGCGCACCGGCCTGACCGGAGACACCGCCACCCGCGATGCGGGCGATGACGTCGTAACGGCCCTCGAGCTCGAGCACCTTGAAGGGCTCGTTCACTTCCTGCTGGTGCACCTTGTTCGGGAAGTAGTCCTCGAGGGTGCGACCGTTGATCTTCCACTTGCCGGTGCCCGGAACGATCCGGACGCGGGCGATGGCGTTCTTGCGACGGCCCAGGCCGGCGGCCGGCTGCGGGTCGCCGAAGCGGGACGCCATGGACTCCGAGGTGTACTCGCCCTCGACGGGCACCTCGGACTCCGTGGTGTAGCTGTCGATGTCGATGTCGGTCTCTTCGAGCGGCTGCTCGGCAGTGGTCTCGGCCACGATGCTCCTCAGATTCTGTTCAGTCTTAGGGGGTGGCCGGACTTACTGCGCGACCTGGGTGATCTCGAACGGCACCGGCTGCTGCGCAGCGTGCGGGTGCTGGTCGCCCGAGTAGACCTTCAGCTTCGACAGCATCTGACGGCCCAGGGTGTTCTTGGGGAGCATGCCCTTGACGGCCTTCTCGATGGCCTTCTCGGGGTTCTTCGCCAGCAGCTCGTCGTAGCGGACCGAGCGCAGACCGCCCGGGTAGCCCGAGTGGCGGTACGCCATCTTCTGGGTCCGCTTGTTGCCGGAGAGGTGCACCTTGTCGGCGTTGATGATGATGACGAAGTCACCGGTGTCGACGTGAGGGGCGTAGATCGGCTTGTGCTTGCCGCGCAGGATGGAGGCCGCAGTGGAGGCCAGACGACCCAGGACGATGTCCTGGGCGTCGATGACGAGCCACTGGCGCGTCACATCGCCGGGCTTGGGGCTGTACGTACGCACGGTTCGTAGCCTTCGCTTCTTCAGTGAATGGTCCTGACATGGTCACCGAAGACGATCACGACAGCCCTGACCGCACCGCGGTGACGCATACCGCGTGCAGGTCGCTGGTCATCGGCCCGGTGGACCGGTGTAAGGGCCCCCCACGTGAGAATGAGCAAGCCAATACACACAACAAACATGCAGAATACCCACGCTCGGCCGGGCGGGTCAAAACGAGTCCGCCGGATACGGGCTGCACCGACTCTACAGGCGTCCGCCCCCGCCCGCCCCGGGTTCCGCGCG
>NZ_LIRG01000539.1 GCF_001419695.1 Streptomyces prasinopilosus | reverse complement strand
GCGCCGCCAGGGACTCGAACCCCGGACCCGCTGATTAAGAGTCAGCTGCTCTAACCAACTGAGCTAGCGGCGCCTGCTGACGTCGTAGACATTAGCACCCTGGTCGGCGGGAGGAAAAATCGATATCCGCACGGCCGCGCGGGCCGCCCGCACGGCCGCCCAGAGCAGCACCTCCGGGCCCGGCAGCCAGGGGTGGCGCGTGTCCGGGGCGACCAGCCAGCGGGAGCCGGAGCGGTCCGCGCGGGGGGCCGGCGCCGGAACGGTCACCGCGTCCCCGGGGCCGTGGCACAGCAGCGGCGGCACCGCGCCCGTACGGCCGGCCTCCCCGCTGTCCCTGCCGCGGGCGTCCCACTCCTCCCACCCCAGCAGCGCGGGCAGCCGCTGGGCGGTGCCGGGGGCCGCGAACAGCAGCATCCGGCCGCGGAACCCGGCCACCGGGCCGGAGCCCGGCCCCTCGTCCCACATCCGGTCCAGCATCCGGCGCCCGAAGGGGGAGGGCGCGCTCACCACGTCGAAGACGGAGCCGCAGGGCAGTACGACCGGCGCGTGGGGCCGCTCCTCCCAGAGGGAGAGCGTGCTGCGCGGATACGTTCCCGCGGAGGCGAGCCAGGCGGCGCCGGCCGGAGTGACTCCGGTGGCGTCGGCGGCGCCGGGGGTACCGGGGGGACGGCCGGTGTCGAGGGCGTTGCGTGTCCTGCTCATGCCTCATGTCTACCGGCGGTGAGGGAGCGGTTTCCCAGGGTTGCGGGAATCGGGGACGCGTGGGAGCGGCGGGGGGTATGGTGCCCGCCTGGCATATGCCACACCCGTTCGGCCGTACGGTTCCGGGTCGGCGGGAAGCCGCGAGGCCGTACGGCCGTACGGGGGACGACGGGGCGGCCGGAGGGGGACGGGGTGCCCCGTGCGGGCGCTACGCGGTCCCGGGTTCGTCCCCGCGCAGGAGGCCCCGGCCGAACTCGACCATCTTCTTCGCGTAGTCCTCGGTCCACTCGGCCCGCTCGGAGATGTCGGCGGTCGTCAGCCGGTCGAAGCGCCGCGGATCGGCCAGCTGGGCCGCCGCCATCGCCTGGAACTCCATCGCCCGGTCCGCCGCCGCGCGGAAGGCGAGCGTCAGTTCCGTCGCACGCTCCAGCAGGGCGTGCGGGTCGTCGAGCGACTCCAGGTCGAAGAAGTGCTCCGGGTCGGCGGCCGCCGCCGTGGGCTCGAACAGCAGGGGCGCGGGGCGTAGCCGCGGTTCGTCCCGATGCGGCGTGGGCTCCGCCATGTCTTCTCCTTCGTCCTTGCTCGTGCGTGTGCGGTGGCCCACCGCGGGAGCGGGCCGTCTTCCATTCTCCCGCGTCCCGCAAGAGGGCCTCGGGGCCGGTGGGACCGGACCGCCGGACACCCGGCCCGCCCGGCCGGGGCCGTGCCCGGCGTCGGCCGCCCGGGCGGGACCGTGCCGGGTACCGGCCGCCCGGGCGGCCGGGCGGGGACGGGGTGGGGGTCAGGGCTGCCAGGTGATGCGGTGGCGGGCCAGGTGGGCCAGGACCGCGTGGTTGGCCTCCCAGCCGTCCGGGAACTTCACGAGGGTGCCCAGCTGGACCGGCTCCGTCGACGGGTACGCGTCCAGCAGCTCGCCCACACCCGCCCGGCACACCACGATGCAGGCGTGCCGGTGCCGTGAGGCCAGCACGCACAGCCGGCCCGTCTCCAGGTGGAAGGCGGTGGCGTCGGGACGGCCGGACAGCGGGTGCAGCACCACCGTGACGTCGAACTCCCGTCCCTGCAACCGGTTCGCCGTGTCGACGGTGACGTCCGCCGCCCCCAGTCCGGCCAGCGCCGCCCGCACCGCCGCCGCCTGGTCGCGGTGCGCGGTGCCGACGGCGATCCGGTCGGCGGTGAGCGGCACCGCCTGCTCGGACCGCTCCGAGACCGACGCGCCCTCCCGGTCCAGCAGCCGGCGGACCACCAGCGCCACCGCCCGCACCGCCTCCGGGTCGGTGCGCGGGGTGTGCCGGGCGGGCAGCTCCAGCAGGCCCCAGCCGGACTCGGCGGCCTCGTCGATCACCCGGTCGGGCCCCGAGCCGTCCGACGGGACGCCGAGCGCGAGCCGCCGGTCGCCGTGCCCGGTGCCGCTGCGGAACGGCGTGTACGGGTAGAACGCGTCCGACACCAGGGGCGCCGCCGAGGCGGGCAGCCGCCACGACACCGGCAGGCGGTGCTGCGGCAGCTCGGGATTGTGCGCGAGCAGGGTGGTCACGGCGGACGCGGACGGGTCGTACGACAGTCCCGCCCACTGCTCGCCGCCCACGATCGAGAACGGGTCCAGCTGCCCCGGGTCCCCCACGAACAGCGCCCGCTCGAACAGCCCGGCCACGGCGAGCAGCGCGTCCGAACGCATCTGGTACGCCTCGTCGACGATCGCGTGCGCCCACGGTTCGACGCCCTTGACGTGCGCCCACTTGGCGGCCGTCGAGACGACCACGTCGAGCCCGGCGAGGTCGGCCGCCTTCGCCGACGTGCGGACGTTGTCCAGTGCGTCGAGCGCCTTGTCGTACGGGTCGGTGTCGCTGCTGTGCAGGCGGCCGACCGGCAGGGCGGGGTTCTTCTCGGCGAGCCGCAGCACCAGGTCGTCGACCTGGGCGTTGGTCTGCGCCACCACCATCAGCGGACGGCCCGCGTCGGCCAGCTCCAGCGCCGCGCGGACCACGAGGGTGGACTTGCCGGCGCCGGGCGGGGAGTCGACGACCACACCGCGGGCGGCGCCGTGCAGGGTGTCGCGCAGGATCGCGTCGGTGGCCCGGCCGGCGGCCGCGCCGGCGTCGAAGACGGCCCCGGCGGACGGGGCGGGCGAGGGGGACGCGGTGGACGAGCGGGTCACAGGAGGTCCTCCTCGGTCACCGGGTCGGCGGGCTCCCGCACGGCGGCCTCGGCGCCCGGCGGGCCGCCGTGCGTCCACGGCGTCTCCTCCGGGTCGGGGAGCTTCGCCCCGCCGCGCGGCTCGTGCTCGAACAGCGTGAAGCAGACGCGGTCGCCCTTCTCCGGCACCGAGCCCGCTTCCGGTTCCCTGCCGCGGCCCATCTTGTCCGTGATCCGCAGGACCAGCAGCCCGCCGGCGGGCTGCCCCGCCCCGGCCGGCCCCTCCCCGGCGCCGTCGCTCCCGGGCCCGTCGGTCTCGTCCTCGTACCCGACGAACTCGGCCGTCTGCGGCTTCCCGCCCAGCGAGCGGTACACCCGGGTCCGCGCGCCCAGGTGCGGGCGGTCGTCCGTGCGGACGGTGACCAGCGGGCGGGGGCTCGGCCGCTTGCTCTCGCTGTACGCCATGACGACATCGGTGACCTCGCCCGCGAAGGCCTCGCCGGACAGCCGGCGGCCCGCCATCACCAGCGGGTCGTCCAGGGCCTCCTGCGCCTCCAGCCGGGCCTGCTCCCGCTCGCGCGCGGCGAGCTTGTTGGCCGCGGTCACCGCGTCGTCGCGGCGCGGCTGCGGCGGCTCACCGGCCAGCACCCGGTCCCGGTGGCCGGTGAAGGACCAGCGGTCGCGCGTCCACCGCTCCTCGACCCGCGCCCCCTCGGGCAGCGCGCGCAGCAGGTCCAGGCCCCGCCACACCGCGTCCCAGGTGGGCCGCGTACGGCTCTCCACCAGCGCGCGGATCTCCCGCTCGGCCGCCGTCAGCGCGCCGAGCCGCTCGTCGGCCTCCAGGCCGTCCTGCGCGGCGGCGAGCGCCGTACGGGCGCGGTCGTAGCGTTCGATCGCCGGGGCGAGCAGCTTGTTGTCGAACGCCGGGTCGGTCGCCGGGCCCGCGGGCGGGCACCGCAGCTGCCCGTCCGCGTCCCGCGCCAGCTCCGCCTCCCGCGCGGCCTCGGCGCCCGAGCGGCCCGCGGGCGGGTCGATCCACGCGAGCAGCGCCCCCAGGTGCTGGTCCTCCAGGGAGGACTGCCCGGTCGCCCAGTGCCGGCTCAGCAG
Source organism: Streptomyces prasinopilosus (assembly GCF_001419695.1). GTDB lineage: Bacteria > Actinomycetota > Actinomycetes > Streptomycetales > Streptomycetaceae > Streptomyces > Streptomyces prasinopilosus. The sequence goes on along the minus strand of NZ_LIRG01000539.1, from coordinate 5,808 downwards.
ATCGGTCATGGCGGGCAGCAGCGACGACCCGGGCACCCGGGCCCGCTCCGCGAAGTGCGTCAGCCACCGCCCGAGCAGCGGCACCCGGGGCGGCGCCGGGAAGGGCGCCTCCGGGTCCTGCTCCGCCGTGCGCCGGAACCGGGTGGACCGGCCGAGGAGCCGCACGAAGTCGACACCGGCCCGGCTCGGCACGATCAGCTGCGGTGCGTCCGCGCACAGTTCGACCTCGACCTTGACCCGCTTGCCGGTCTCCGGGTCGGTCTCGCTGCGCTCCGCGGCCTCCACGGCCTCGGCGCAGCCGTCCACGTAGGGCAGGACCACGTCGGCCAGTTCGGCCAGGAACGCGAACCTGAGGTCGCGGTCGCGCGGCTGCGGCACGACCAGCAGCCGGGGCGCGTCCCGGTCGGTGCCCACCAGCGCGCCGAGCGGGGCGCCCGCCTCGCCGGCGGTGGTCAGCGGCACGAACACCAGGGGCCGCTCGGACAGGTGCCGGTGCCGGACGGTGGCGGCGGGCCGGGCGCGGCCGGTGCTGACGGCCTCGAGGCGGGCGAGGGTGGTGATCAGGGACAAGGGGCCACCCCCGCGCGGGTGGTTCCCGCCGTGCCGGCGAGAACCTGCGGGCCGGGGGACGCCGCCGCTGCGGCGAGGGCCTCCGCGCGCAGGGCCGCCGCCCTGCGCAGGGCGGCGACCGTCGGGTCGGCGGGGTCGCCGAGCTCGCCGCGGGCCGCGGCCAGGACGTCCTCGACCGTCGTCAGGCCGCCCAGTTCGGCCCGGACCGGGCGGCCCAGGGCGGTCACCGCGTCCCGCGCGCGGGAACGGTCCCGGCAGTGGAAGGCCAGCTCGCACGCGGACAGGCACTCCGGCGCGTAGCTCGCCGGGACGGCCTCCACGGACGCCGCCAGCCGTTCGCGGGGCAGCCCGGGGGCGAAGCAGGTGCCTTCGGGGAGCGCGTCCGCGATGTGCTCGATGCGGGTGAGCCGGGCCAGCTGACGGGCGGTCACCGCGCGCTGCTTGCGTACGTCCACGGCGGACGCGGTGGGCAGGTTGGAGAAGTCCTTGGGGCACACCAGCAGGATCCGGTGCCGCACCCGGGGGGCCTCGCCGGGACCGTCCGGGGCGGCGGCGAGCCGGGCGGCGACCTCCTCCAGTGCGAGGACGTACACCGCCGCCTGCCGGGCCGCCGCGCCGACCTTCGCCGGATCGGCGGAACCGTCCAGCAGGGGGAAGGACTTGATCTCCACGACCGTCCAACTGCCGTCCGGGTGCACCACCACCGCGTCCGGCTCCAGGAAGGCCGGGGAGCCGGCGACGTCCAGCGCGAGCAGCGGATGGTCGAGCAGCGTCCACTCGCCCGGTGTCAGGGAGGCCTCGCCCAGGGCCAGTTCGGTACGCGCCGCGCGTCCCGCGTGGCCCGCCGCGGACAGGTCGGGCACGCGGGCGGCGGCGGGCGGTTCGGCCGAGCGGTCCAGCTTCTCGTGGACCAGCCGCAGCAGTTCCGTACCGCCGTCGGCCTTGACCCTGGCCTCGAACGCGTTGCCCCGGACGAGCGCGAACTGGGACTGGCCGAAGGCCGACGGGGAGCCCAACGCGCCCGCGAGCGTGGCCTTGTCCACCCCCGCGCCGTCGAGGATCGCGCGCCGCTCGCAGCCCGGGTTGGCGGCCAGGGCGGCCAGGGCGCGCGCGTCCAGCGACTTGGCCCGTACGTCCGGGCCGCGCAGCTCAGCGAGCCGGTGCCGCAGCTGTCTCGGCGTCTTCCCCCCGGGCCGGGGGGGATTGGCCCGGCCCGGTTCCGGAGGCGAACCGTGGCTCGAGCCGTCGCTGCCGCTGCCCTGGAATGTGCTCACCCGCGGAAGTCTGGCATCCCTCACTGACAATCGGGGAACCGGAGACGGGAGAGACCGCGGGGACCGGTGCGGAGCGCGTCGGCACGAGGGTCTTCGCCCGGTCCGCGGTCCGCAGCACGACCGGCGTGAGCAGCAGCCCGGCGGCCATCACGGCGGCACCCGCGACCGCGTCGAGGAAGTAGTGGTTGGCGGTGCCCATCACCACGACGACCGTCACCAGCGGATAGACCACGGCGGCCGCCCTCGCCGGGCCCGTACCGCCGTGCCGCCACAGGACCACGCCGCACCACAGGGCCCAGCCCACGTGCAGGCTCGGCATCGCCGCGTACTGGTTGGTCAGGCCACCCAGACCCCGGGGGGCGCTGGCCTCGCCGGCCCACCAGCCGTACGAGCTGTACTGCGCCATGGTGTCGACGAAGCCGTGGCTCGCGTCGAGCAGCCGGGGCGGGCAGGTGGGCAGCAGCGTGAAGCCGATCAGCCCGATGAACGTCGACGTCATCAGCCAGGTGCGGGCGGCGCGGAAGTGCGCCGCGCGGGAGCGGAACAGCCAGACCAGCAGCACGGGCGTCACCAGGTAGTGCAGCGACGCGTACCAGAAGTCGGCCGGTATCCCCAGCCACGGCTCGCGCGTGAAGAGACGGTTCAGCGGATGCTCGGCGTTGAGGTGCAGCGCCTGCTCGATGCGCAGGATCGCCAGGCCGTGGTCCACGGCGTCGGCGACGTCGCCCCGGACGACCAGCCGCCCCGCCGAGTAGCAGGCGTACACGAGGAGGATCAGCGGCAGCTCGGTCCACCAGCGCAGCCGGGTCGCCGGGGCCCCTTCGGTACCCGGTGTCTCGGTGTGCGGCATCCGATCGCCCTCCCCCTCGTTCCCGCGCGGCGCCCCCACGGCGGTCGGCCACTCTACGGTGTGGACGCGCTGCGTGGAGCCGTCCCGGCCCTGATAGACGCTGAGATCGTCCCCCGGGTTGCCCCTCTTCGGGGTGCGCGATGATGGAGGGGTTGCACCTGTGATTTCTCCGGAAGGTCTCCCATGGCACCGCGCATGCTGCTGGCCCGGCACGGACAGACCGCGTGGTCGCTGTCCGGCAAGCACACCGGCAGGACCGACGTACCGCTCCTGGACGAGGGCCGGCAGGGCGCCAAACTGCTCGGTGAGCGCCTGCACCGGCCGCCGTACGACGGGGTGCCGGACGTCGAGGTGCGCACCAGCCCGCTGTCCCGCGCGCGGGAGACCTGCGAACTCGCCGGGTTCGGCGAGCGGGCGCGACCCTGGGACACCCTCATGGAGTGGCACTACGGCGCCTACGAGGGCCTGACCCCCGAGGAGATCCGGGCGGACCGCCCCGGCTGGCTGATCTGGCGGGACGGCGTCCCCGAGGGGGAGACCCTCGCCGAGGTGACGGCCCGCGCGGACGAGGCGGTGGCCTGGGCGCGCTCCGCCGACCGCGACGTCCTGGTCTTCGCCCACGGGCACATCCTGCGCTCCATCGGCGCCCGCTGGCTGGGGCTGCCGCTCGACTTCGCGGCCCGCATCCGCCTCAACCCGACCTCCCTGTCGGTCCTGGGCTGGGCGTACGGGGAGCCGGCCGTGGAGAGCTGGAACGACCTGGGCCACCTGGCGGGCTGAACGCCCCGAAACCGCCGCCCCCGCCGCCCGCGCGGCGGCCGCACCGCGCGGGGGTCGGCCGCACCGCGCGGGGGCCGGTCACACCGGGCGGGGGAGCGAGGCGTGGCGGTCCAGGAAGGCCGAGACGCCGGCGGCGCTGCGGTGCGGGAGCAGGACGCGGGCAGTGCCCGCGAGTATCGTCCGGACCCGGGACGACTGGACCTCCGGCAGCAGGTCCAGGACCCGCATCCCCGCCGCGGCGGCCTCGTCGGGGTGTCCGCCGCGCGCCAGGTCGTCCGCCAGCTCCGCCGTGTACAGCGCGATGTTGCGGGTGAAGTGCGGGTGCTGGAGCTCCGCCGCCCGCCGCGCGTGCCGGGCCGCCCGCGGCCAGTCGCCCAGGGCGGACCAGCACTGGGCCTCCAGGCCCTCCAGTTCGGCCTCCCCGTAGAAGGTCATCCACTCGGGGTCGGCCGGCGCGGTGCCGCGGTCGAAGTAGGCCTGCGCGCGGGCCAGCGCCTGCTCGCAGCCCGCCCGGTCGGTGAGCCCCGCCCAGCCGCCCGCCTCGCGCAGCGCCAGCAGCGACATCAGCCGGGGCGAGCCGAGCGGGCGCGCGGCCCGCTGCGCGGCCTGCGCCGCCCGCACCGCCTCCCGCGGCCGGCCCGCGTCGCGGGCGAGGAAGGCGGTGTTGCAGAAGGCGTGCGCCTCGAGGCCGAGGTCCCCCGTCACCCGCGCGGTCGCCAGTGCCTCCGCGTAGTGCGAGCGGGCGTCGTCGAAGCGGCCCGAGTCGTGCGCCAGCCAGCCCACGGAGATGGCCAGTTCACCGGCGCCCGCGTACAGCCGGTCCGCGGTCCGCTGCCGGGTCGCGCCGGCGTCGAGCAGGGCGTAGGCGGCGCGCAGGGGCGCGGAGGCCCGCCGGTAGAGGCCGTCGGCCCCGTGCCGGTCGTCGAGCACCCGGATGTGGCGGACGGCTTCTTCCAGGGCTCCGGCGTCGCTCGCGCCGGGACGGCGCACGGCGCGCTGTGCCGCCGAGGCGTCCGGGGCGAGCGCGAGCGGGCCCAGTGAGGCGGCGGCCACCGTGGCGCCCCCGCCGGTCATGAATGCGCGACGCAGCACGTCGCTCTCCTCGTAGTCGTGGTGCGTGTCGTACGGGTGGTGCGGGTCATACGGTTCGGGGGCTCCGCCGCTCCCGTGCGTGACGAGCGCCGGGGCCCCGGGGGGCGCCGGGGGGGTGCCCCCGTCGTCCCGCGTCCGGCGCCCGCGGACCGACGAGCGGGGCGCGAAGCCCAGGTCGGTCAGCGTGCGGCCGGGGAACATGTGCAGGAACACCCGCTCGTAGGCGTAGTTGGGGCAGCGGATCTCGCCCGCCTCCACCCGGTGCACGTACCGCGCGTCACAGCTGACCCGCTCGCCGATCTCACGGGCGGCCCGGCGGACCGACGCGGCGAACTCGGCCGGCGAGCGCGGTCCGCGCAGGTGCCGGAAGACGAGGTTCGGCCGCGGGGGCCGGTCGGGCTGTGACGAGGGCACCGTTGACGACGCCATGGCCGGGTCCTCTCTGCGAACCGTCGAACCATGCCGGGCCCCGGGGCGGTTCCTCGCGGTGCGTCATGGTGCGCCCATGGGCCGCGCGGCGTCGCTCCGGTACCGGCGGGCACGAACGTACCCGCTGTGACGGAGTCGCCACGCAAAGTTCGGCAACAAAACGGATATCTCGTCAGTGATCCGCCATGAACTGCCATTCTGTGCTAATGGGTTCCGCCGTAGCCATGGGCGGCCCGACGCGTTGAACCCTGCGGACCGGGAGACGGAGAACCCGGTGTGCCGGGGACGGGCCGGGAGCGCGCCCGGTCCCCGGGGCCCGGTCCCGCCCGCCGGGCGGGACCGCAGGAGCGCGTGGGTGGAGGCCGGAGATGCGAAGGCCGGGAGACGGAGGCCGGGATGACGGACAGCCGGGGCGGTGACCCCCGAACGCCGCGCGGCGGGCCGCCGGGCTGCTGCGAGGTGGTGACGGTTCCGGCCCGCCAAGGGCTGGAGGCGGTCGACATCCTCCGGCGCGGTGAGGCGGGCGACGCGGTGGGCCCCGTCCTGCACGACGACGCCGGGTGCACGCTCGGGTTCCTGGTGCCGCCGGGGACGGCCGCGGGGTGGGACGTGCCGGGCAGCGTCTGCCGGGAGACGGACGGCCGCGGACTGCCCCCGGCCGCCGCCCCCGAGCCGCCGGCGGGGGGCCCGGACTGGCTGCTGCCGCCCGAGGAGACCGACCCCGCCACCGACCCCGCGGCCCTGCGGGAGGCGCTGGGCGAGGCGCAGCGCCTCCTCGACGCCGTGGACGGCTGCCGCTGAGGACGGCCGGGG
>NZ_LIRG01000538.1 GCF_001419695.1 Streptomyces prasinopilosus | reverse complement strand
TGGACGGCGTCAGGATGCGGGGCGCGGGTCCGGGACGAAGTCCACCGGTCCGTCGACCGGGAGCCGGGCTCCGGGCGCGAGCCGGTAGAGACGGGTGTGGTCGACGGTGCACACGGGCGCGGACTGCCCCTCGGCGGTCACCGAGACGGCGAGGACGACCTCCAGGAAGTCCCGTGGCCTGACCCGGACGCTCTTGACGTGCGCCAGGGCGCGGACCCGCGCGCCGACCGGCAGGACGGCCGGGAAACGCACCCGGTCCACCCGGTAGTTGAGCCCCAGGGACGTCCAGCGCAGGTCGAGCAGCGTGGAGGTGAGGTGGGGGACGAGGGAGAGGGTGTAGAAGCCGTGGGCCACCGGCCTCCCGTAGGGGCCGGACCGTGCCTGCTCGCCGTCCAGGTGGATCCACTGCCAGTCGTGGGTCGCGTCGGCGAAGCGGCGGACGTCCTCCGGGGTCACCGTGTGCCACGGCGACGGGCCCAGTTCCTTGCCGATCCGCGCGGTGAACCACTCCGCGATGTCCGGCAGGGTCGCCGCGCCGTCCTCGGTGTGCTCAGAAGCCCATAGCATGGACGCCTCCGTCGACGTGCACGATTTCGCCGGTGGTGGCGGTGAACCAGTCGGACAGCAGGGCGACGCACGCCCGTGCCGTGGGTGTGGCGTTGCCCTCGTCCCAGCCGAGCGGCGCGTTGTCGGCCCAGGTGGCGCCGTCGTCCTCCGCGTCGGAGACCCGGCCGGCGGCCAGGGTGTTCAGCGGCCCGGCGGCGACCAGGTTCACCCGTATCCCCTGCGGCCCCAGGTAGCGAGCCAGGTAGCGGGCGGTCGATTCCAGCCCCGCCTTGGCCACGCCCATCCAGTCGTAGTCCGGCCAGGAGACGGACGCGTCGAAGTCGAGACCGACGACCGCGCCCCCCTCACCCATCAGCGGGAGGACGGAACCGACCAGCGACTTCAGCGAGTAGGCGGAGGTGTGGACCGCGGTGGCGACGTCCTCCCACGGCGTGTCCATGAACCGTCCCCCGAGGGCGCTCTGAGGGGCGTACGCGATCGAGTGCAGCACCCCGTCGAGACGGTCGGTGTGCTCGGCCACGCGGTCCTTGAGCAACCGGAGGTGCTCGTCGTCGGTCACGTCCAGCTCGATGACCGGTGCGGGGCGGGGGAGCCGGGTGGCGATGCGGTTGACCAGGCGGGGCCGCAGGCCCGTCAGAATGACCTGGGCCCCGGCGAGCTGGGCCTCCCGCGCCGTGTGGAAGGCGATGGACGAGGTGGTGATCACGCCGGTCACCAGGACGCATTTTCCGTCGAGCACTCCGCTCACCGCCCCAGGGAGAGGCCGCCGTCGACCGGCAGGACGGCCCCGGTCACGTAGCCGGCGCCCTCGCCGGCGAGGAAGGCCACGACCTCCGCGACCTCCTCGGCCGTCCCCTGCCGTTGCAGGGGCACCTGGGTGCGGATCGCCGCGGTCACCTTCTCGGGCAGTGCGGACGTCATGTCCGTGTCGATCCAGCCGGGGGCCACCACGTTGACCGTGACCCCGCGCCCGCTCAGCTCCAGCGCGAGCGAGCGGGCCAGACCGACGAGTCCGGCCTTGGAGGAGGCGTAGTTCGCCTGGCCGGCCGCGCCGACCAGGCCGGCCACCGACGAGATCATCACGATGCGCCCGGCGCGGCGGCGCATCATGTCGCGCACCACCCGGCGGGCGACGCGGTAGGCACCCATCAGGTTGGTGTCGACGACCTCGGCGAACTCCTCCTCCGTCATGACGAGGAACGGGCGGTCGCGGGTGATGCCGGCGTTGGCGACCAGGACGTCGACGGGGCCCAGTTCCTCCCGGACCTCCGCGACCGCCCGGTCGATCGACGCGGAGTCGCGGACGTCGCACCGTACGGCGAGGAAGTCGTCGGGCGGGGGATCGCTGCGGTAGGTGACCGCCACCCTCAGCCCGTCCTTGGCCAGCTGTCGTGCCACGGCCAGGCCGATGCCGCGGTTGCCGCCCGTGACGAGTGCCACTCGGTTCATGACGCGGGGTTCTCCTTTGCGGTGCCCGACAGGGAGTTCGCCAGGAACGCGGCGAGCGAAGCCACCGTGGGGTGCTGGTGAAGGTCCTTGGGGTCGATGTCCAGAGCGAGTTCGGCGCGCAGCCTGCGCAGCACCCCGAGGCTCATCAGGGAGTCCATGCCGAGGGAGAAGAGGTTCTGCCGGGTGCGTACGGACGCCGGGTCGCATCCCATCGCCCGGGCCACCTCCCGCCGTACCAGCGCCGTCAGGGCGTCCCGGTCGCGCGGGCCGTCCGCGGGCGGCGCGGGGGCCGGCGGACCGTCCTCCGGCTCGCCGCGTCCGTGCGGGGCCACGGGGGCGCTGTCCGTCCCGCCGGCGGGCTCTCGTGCGGAGGTCAGGCCGGCGAGCAGCGGGGAGCGGACGGCCATGGCGAGCGCGACGTCCACCTCCGACCAGTCGGCGTCGGCGACGATCAGATGGTCGCGGTCCTCCGTCAGCAGCCGGCGCACCGGGGCCAGCGCCAGGCGGCCCGGCATCAGCCGCAGGCCCGAGGCGGTCACGACATCGGCCTCCGCGGTCCCCGCCAGCCCTTCCGCACAGGGGCCGAGGACGAGGGTGCGGGCGCGCAGGCCCCGCTTGCCCCAGGAGTGGGCCAGCAGGTCCTGGTAGCAGGTGGCCGCCGCGTAGTGCGCCAGACCGCCGGAGCCGAGCAGACCGGTGGTGGACGACAGGGTGACGGCGTCGGCCACCCCGTGGTCCGCGGCGAGGGTGTGCAGTGCGGCGGCGCCGGTCACCTTGGCGCGGAACATGTCGTCGATGTGCGCCCGGGTCATTTCCGCGACCGGCACCACGCCGCGCGAGAACGCCGCGTGGTAGACGCCGCGCAGCGGCGGAAGATCGCTTCCGAAGCGGGCGAACAGGTCCGCCAGGGCGTCCGGGTCGGCCACGTCGGCCGCCACCTCGACCACCCTGACGCCCTCGGGGACCGGGACGGCGGGTCCGGTCCGCCCGGTGGGCTTGCGGGAGAGCAGGACCAGGCAGCGGGCGCCCAGCGCGACGAGCTCCCGGATCAGGTGCGGCGCGAGCGCTCCGGTGGCGCCCACGACGAGGTGGCTGCCCTCGCCGAAGGACGGTTCCGGCAGGGACGCGCCGGCGGCCGCGTCGGGTCCCGGGGGCGCCGCCGTCAGACGCGGTACGTAGCGGGTGCCGTTGCGGAAGGCGCTCTGGCCGCCCCGGGGCGTGCCCCGGACGGCGCCGAGGATCTGGTCGCCCCAGGCGGCCGGGTCCGTCCGGTCGAGATCGACCAGGCCGCCCCACAGGCCGGGGTGCTCCAGGGCGATGCTGCGCCCGAGCCCCCAGAGCACCGCTTGGGCGGGGTTCAGGGCGTCCTCGTGGCCGGTCCGCTGGGCGTCGCAGGTCACGAAGGTCAGGGGCGGCGCGCCGGGGCCCGCCGCGGCCAGTGCCCGGGTCACGGTCACCCCGGCGAGGGTCAGGGACGCGGCGGAGGCGGGCGCGCTGCCCCGGACGCCGAGCCCGCCGGCGAACACCACGTGGTCGAGGGGGCCGTGCTCGGTCAGCGCGGACGCCAGCCGGGCCGACCACGCCTCCTCCTCCCGGGCGGGCGGCACGGGCAGGGTGCGGCAACGCACTCCCCGCGCCCGCAGGGCCCGCACCAGCTCCGGCGGACCGCCGATGACCAGCCAGGCGCCGTCGGCCCGGGGGGCCGGGCCGGCCAGGGGTTCGGGCTGCCACACCAGGTCGAGCGACCACTCGGGGGGAGTCGTCCGTGCCGCCCCGTCGTCGTCCGCCGCCACCCGTGCCAGGCGTACGCCGGTGAGTTCGGCCACGGGGACGTCACCGTCCCACAGGGCGCACGTCCCTTCGACGGTGTCGCCCGTGGCGTTCGGCGCGACCGCCGCCGTCACCCGGGTCACGGCGAGACCTCCGGTCTGCGCCGTACGCATCGAGCCGATGCCGGTCACGGTGAAGCCGTCGCCCGGACTCGTGCCTCCCGCCGCCGCGGCGAGCGTCTCCAGGCAGCCGGTGAGGAGCGCGGGGTGGAGGACGTAGCGGGGGTCGTCGCCGGCGGACGGGTGCAGACCGAGTACCGCCTCGGCGGTCCCCGGACCGGTGAACAGCTCCCGCACGGTGCGCAGTCCGGTGCCGAGCACCACGCCGTGCCGTTCGGCGGACGCGTAGTGGTCCGCCACGGACACGGCGGCTCCGCGAGGCGGCCGCGCGGCCGGCCCGAGGCGCGGCCGGCCGGACGTCGCGTGGAGGCGCGCCGACGCGCACTGCTGCCATTCCGGCGCGTCCCCGGCGCGGGCG
>NZ_LIRG01000537.1 GCF_001419695.1 Streptomyces prasinopilosus | reverse complement strand
GCCGCCGTGCACGGCGGCTGGGCGGGCCCCGGACTGCTGGAGTCCTACGACGCCGAGCGCCGGCCGGTCGCCGAGGCGACCAGCGCCCGCGCCTCGAACCGCTCGGCCGAGCACAGCCACCCCGGCTACACGCCCGCGGCGGGCGCCGGCGGCAAGGGGCCGAAGGGCGGAATCCTCAACGTGGCGCTGGGCTACCGCTATCCCCGCGGCGCGGTCGTCGGCGGCGACCCGGCGGCGCCGGTCGTCCCGGAGGGCCTGCGGCTGACGGGGGAGCCGGGCACCCGGGCCCCCCACCTGTGGCTGGACCGCGACGGCGTCCGCGTCTCCACCCTCGACCTGTACGAGCGGTCCCTGGTGCTGCTGACCGGCGACTCCGGCGGCGCCCCCTGGCACACCGCCGCGGCGCAGGCGGCGCAGCGGCTGCGGGTGCCCCTCGACGCCTACCGGATCGGCACCGGCCCCGCCGCGGACCTGACGCCGGGCGACGACGTGGACTGGGCCGGGGCCCACGGCGTCACCGGGGACGGCGCGGTCCTGGTCCGCCCCGACGGATTCGTGGCGTGGCGCTCCGAAGGGGCCGCGGCGGACCCCGCGACGGCGCTGCGGGAGGCCGTCGCGGACGTCCTGGCCCGGGAACGGGACTGACGACGCGCGGCGGGGCGGCGTCAGGCTCCTCCGACGCCCCCCTGCCGCCCCCGCTCCGCCTTGGCCCGGTGCTGTTCGAACCGCTGGACCGCGGGCCCGTCGTCGTTCCACGGCCACGGGGTCACCGTGCCCTGGAGCGCCTCGAACACGTGGTTGGCGTCGACGGCCCGGCCGGCCGCGCACAGCGCGTACGCCAGGACGTTCAGGTCCGCCTGGGCCGCCGCGTGCTGGAAGAACCCCGGCTTCGCCCAGAGGGAGGCGGCCTGTTCCAGCGCGGCCGCGATCTGCCCGCCCTCCCACAGCTGACCGGCCGTCATGGCCCGGACGCCGCCCTGCGCCACCAGCCCCTGGTACTGCCGGACGGCCGCGGTCAGCTCGATCGCGGCGCACGGCGCGTTGGCCGGTATCCGGGGGCGCACCACGTCGATGAAGTCGAGGACGGCCGCGCTCGAACCGCCTTCCTCCGGCGAGAGGTGGGCGAGCATCTGCAAGTAGGCCTCGCGGTGCCAGCGGTCGCGTCCGGTGGCCTCCCGCCAGATGGCGTTGACCTCGCTCTGCGGATACCGCTCGAGGCGGGCCATGCCGAGCAGGGCCACCCAGGGCAGCGGATCCGCCGGCTTCAGCTCCGCGGCCCGGTGGCACTGGGTCACCAGCTGCGCCGCGTCGTCCAGGTGCCTGTCCCGCAGGCCGCGCATCAGACCGACCCAGGAATGGAACACCAGGGCGTCGGGGTTCTTCGGTTCCCTGGCCAGCCAGGCCGAGGCCAGGTCGGACTTCGATTCGGCCGTCTCCCCGGCCAGCACGGTCACCCGGTGGCCGCGCCGGTCCCAGTCGTCCCCGGTCTCCTCCAGGAAGGCCGCGACGAGGGTCACCTCCGTGGACTTGACGTTCCCGCCGCGTTTGCTCACCTGCCGCAGGACGCGCGCGAGGGCGGCGTCGTCGAGGGCGGGGACGAGACGGGGACGTTTACCGGTACGACTGCTGAAGAGCGACATGCCCGCAGACTAGGAACTGTTTCGGGTCCGGCAACCGGTACGACCCGATCGTTACCGATCCGGACCTCAGCGTGACGCGGTTCGGGCATGCCGAGGGCGGCCGGGGGCCCGAACAGGCCCCCGGCCCCTGCTGTCCGGGGGAACGATGCGGTCCGAGGGGGCGGCGCACCGGTTCGCCGGCCCGCCCCCTCGTGCTCTTCCGTCGGTGTGCCCCGCCTTCCTGCCTGCCTGCCGTGCCCGGCCGGTCAGGGAGCCGGTGCCGGGAAGGTCGGGTACTCCACGCCGGAGACGTACTGGACGACCCGGACCACCTGGCAGGAGTAGCCGAACTCGTTGTCGTACCAGAGGTACAGGATCGCGTTGTCGCCCTCGACCTTGAGGGCGCCGGCGTCGACGATCGAGGCGTGCCGCGAGCCGATGAAGTCGCTGGAGACCGCGTCGGGTGCGCTGATGAAGTCGATCTGGCGCTTCAGCGGCGAGGTGAGCGACACCTCGCGGAGGTACTCGAGCACCTCCGCGCGGTCGGCCGCGCGGCCCAGCTGGAGGTTGAGGATCGCGATGGAGACGTCCGGCACCGGGACCCGGATCGAGCTGCCGGTGATCGTCGCGTCGAGGTCGGGCAGCGCCTTGGCGACGGCGGAGGCGGCGCCCGTCTCGGTGATCACCATGTTCAGCGGCGCGGAACGGCCGCGGCGCTCGGACTTGTGGTAGTTGTCCAGCAGGTTCTGGTCGTTGGTGAACGAGTGGACGGTCTCCACGTGGCCGCGCAGCACACCGTACTCGTCCGCCATCGCCTTGAGCGGCGGGACGATCGCGTTGGTGGTGCAGGAGGCGCAGGAGATGATCTGCTCGTCCGGCTTGAGGGTGTCGTGGTTGACGCCGTGCACGATGTTGGGCACGTCGCCCTTGCCGGGCGCGGTCAGCACGACCTTGTCGACGCCGGGGCGCAGGTGCTGCGAGAGGCCCTCGCGGTCGCGCCACTTGCCGGTGTTGTCGATGAGGATGGCGTTCTTGATGCCGTACGCCGTGTAGTCGAGCTGCGAGGGGTCGTCGGCGTAGATCACCTTGATGGTGTTGCCGTTGGCGACGATCGTGCTGTTCGCCTCGTCCACGGTGATCGTGCCCTGGAACTGGCCGTGCACGGAGTCGCGGCGCAGCAGGGAGGCGCGCTTGACGATGTCCTGCTCGCCGCCCCGGCGGACCACGACGGCGCGCAGCCGCAGGCCGTTTCCGGAGCCGGACTTCTCGATGAGCAGGCGGGCGAGGAGCCGGCCGATGCGGCCGAAGCCGTAGAGGACGACGTCGCGCGGCTCACGGCGGTCGATCTTGTGGGTGCCGGTGGCCCCGGCCACGGCCTCGGCGGTGAACTCCGCCACCGACAGTCCGCGGTCGTCGGTCCGGTAGGTCGAGGCGAGGAGACCGAGGTCGATCTGGGAGGGACCGAGGTCGAGTGCGGTGAGTGTCTGGAGGAAGGGCAGCGTCTCGGTGACCGACAGCTCCCGGCCGGAGATCTGGCGGGCGAAGCGGTGGGTCTTGAGGATCGAGACCACCGACTTGTTCACCAGGGAGCGGCTGTGCAGCAGGACGGTGACGTCCCGCTCGCGGTGCAGCTTCCCGATGATCGGGATCATCGACTCCGCGATCTCCTCGCGGTGCTTCCAGCTGGTGAACGAGTCTTCATTGACAGTCACAGGATTATCTTTCGAGCTAGGCGGCGCTCATATGATAACCATGCGGGTCAGAGGGCTTCGGGGGGGTCTCTCCTCCGGTCCGGAGGATTGCGGTCCGTGCGATCGGGTACGCGGGCAGGACCGTGCCCGGAGCGGATCCCGGTCCGATCGGCCGATCCGCCTTCTGCCGGTCCGCCGTCCGCGGATCGCTCGTCGCGGATCGCCGACGTCCGTCGCCGATTCCGTCCGGGGCGGGTCCGTACGACCGCCGCTACGAGGGAAACCGCCATGGAGACACCCGCGCACGAGAACAACGCCCCCACGTCCGCCCAGCGGGCTCTGGACGCTCTCGCCGAGAACACCCAGGACACGGCGGCGCTGGACGCCCTCGCCAACAGTGACGTGCTGATCCCCGTGCCCGACGACGCGGTCGACGAGGCCGCCGACCCCGGCGCGGTCGCGCTGCCGGTGATGGAGCAGCCGGACGGCCATCAGGTGGTGCCGGTGTTCACCTCGGAACTGGAGATGTCGGGGCTGCTGCCGTTCGTCTCCCGCTACCGCCTGGTGCCGCTCGGTGCGCTGGCCGCGCAGTGGCCCGCCGACGAGCTGTCCCTCACCATCGACGGCAGTTCGGAGCACCGCCTGACCCTGACCTCCGAGGGGGTGCGCACCCTGCTGGCCCGCCCCTAGGGGCGGGACTCCCCGTGAGGCTCGCGCTCGAGGTTCCGGCGCGAGCCGCACGGAAGGACCCGGCGTGCCGCGACCGCTCGGAGCGGGCTACCCGCCCAGGGCGCGGGCCAGGGCCGCGCGCTGCAGCGGCAGTACCTCGGCGTGCAGGTCGCGGCCCTTGCGGGTGAGCGTGACGTAGACGCCCCGCCGGTCCTCCCTGCAGAGGCTGCGGACGACCAGGCCGTCCCTCTCCAGCCGGGCGATGAGCCGGGACAGCGCGCTCTGGCTGAGGTGGACCCGCCCGCCCAGGTTCTGCACCCTGCACTGCTCGCCCTCCTCGGGCGGCGCGGTCGCGAGCAGGTCGAGCACCTCGAAGTCGGATGCGCCCAGACCGTGCGGATGCAGCGCGCGGTCGATCTCCCCGAGGGTGCGCGCGTGCACCGACAGGATCTCCCGCCACCGCTCCTCGAGCCGGATGCCGGCCGTCTCCGCTGCCATGGGTGAACGGTAACACTTGTTCGAGATTCAACTAGTCGGCGGACGGCTCACGGCACCCGCGCGGGCCCCCGTGGCCGGCACGCGCCCCTACGCCGACTCGCGCCTCACCAGTTCCGTCGGGAGGATCACCGTGGCCGGGTCCTCGCCGCTCACCTGGGCGAGCAGGACCCGCACCATCTCGGAGCTGATGCGGTCCCACGGCTGGCGGATCGTGGTCAGGCCGGGGCTGGTGGCGACGGCGGCCTGGGAGTCGTCGAAGCCGCCCACCGCCACGTCCTGGGGGACCCGGCGTCCCGCACGGCGCAGCGCCGTCAGCACGCCCTGCGCCATCAGGTCCGAGGCGACGAACACGGCGTCCATGTCCGGAGCGCCGGCCAGCAGCCGCTCCGCCCCCGCCTCGCCGCTGGCCCTGCTGTAGTCGCCGGAGACGATGAGCCGCTCGTCGATCCCGATGCCGGCCTCGGCGAGCACCTCCTTGTACCCGGCGAGGCGCTCCACGCCGCCCGGGGTGTCCAGCGGGCCGGTCACCACGCCCACCCTGCGCCGGCCCAGCCCCAGCAGATGGCGCACCATGTCACGGGCGCCGTCCCGGTCGTCCGCGGCCACGTAGCTCACCTTGGACCCCAGCCCGATCGGCTTGCCGCACGCGACCAGCGGCACGCCCGCGGCCCGCAGTTCCTCGGCCACCGGATCGCCCGAGTGGCTGGAGACCAGCAGCACCCCGTCGACGTGCCCGGCGGTGATGTACCGCACTATGCGCCGCCGTTCCGCCTGGGTACCGGCGATCATCAGCAGCAGTGGAATGTCGTGCGCGGCCAGCGCCTGCGTGCAGCCGCGCAGCAGGACGTTGAAGTTGGGGTCCTCGAAGAACCGCTCCTGGGGTTCCGTCAGCAGGAAGCCCACCGAGTCGGACCGGCCGGTGATCAGCGAGCGGGCGTGCCGGTTCACCACGTAACCCGTCCTGCGGATCGCCGCGTTGACCGCCTCCGCCGCGGACGGGCTGACGTAGTGGCCGCCGTTGAGCACGCGTGAGACGGTGCCGCGCGAGACACCGGCCTCACGCGCCACGTCGTGGATCGTCGGCGGCCTGCGCCTGCCCCCGGTGTTGCTCATGGTCATGACTTTACGGCCCCGGACAGCAGATCCAGGTTCCAGAACCGCTGGATCACCAGGAAGAGCGCGACCAGCGGGAACACCGCGAGGAACGCGCCGGTGATCACCAGGGTGTACAGCGCCGGGGTGTTGGCGCCCTGTTCGAGGAGCGTGTGCAGACCGAGCGTGATCGGGAACTTCTCGTCGTCGCTGAGCATGATGTACGGCAGCAGGAAGTTGTTCCAGATCGCGACGAACTGGAACAGGAAGACCGTCACCAGTCCGGGCAGCATCATCGGCAGCGCGACCCGGGTGAAGATCCGCCACTCGCCCGCCCCGTCCATCCGCCCGGCCTCCACCACGTCCGGCGGCACCGACGCCGCGGCGTAGATCCGCGCCAGGTAGACGCCGTACGGGGAGAGGATCTGCGGCAGCAGCACGGACAGGTAGGAGTCCGTGAGGTCCGCCCGGGCCAGCAGCAGGTACTGCGGGACGGCGAGGATCACCGGCGGCATCAGCACACCCGCGAGCAGCACGTTGAACAGCGTCTCGCGGCCCCGGAAGCGGTAGACCGCCAGCGCGTAGCCGCTGACCGCCGACACGCACGTCGACAGCAGGGCGCCGACGCCGGCGTACAGGGCGGAGTTGCCCATCCACTTCCAGTAGACGCCGTCGCGGTAGGCGTTCAGGTCCGCGAGGTTCTCGGTCAGGCCGGTGCCGGGCCAGAACGTGAACGTGGAGAACAGTTCGTTGCCGGATTTGGTCGACGCGATGACCACCCAGGCCACCGGCAGCAGGCAGTACAGCGCGCCGAGCAGCAGTGTCAGGGTGGGGACCAGGGCGACGCGGCGGGGCCGTGCCGGACCCCGGCCGGTGCCCGGGTCGGTGCCGGCCACGGGCTCGGCCTTGCTCAGGGCCACGGAACTCATCGGGCCGCCTCCTGCTTGTTGCGTCGGTTCGCGGCCCGCAGGAAGCCGAAGGAGAGCACCAGGGTGGCGAGCGCGATGAGGGTGGCCTGGGCGGCGGCCGAGTGGATGTCGCCGTTGCCGAAGGCGTCCTGGTACACCTTCATCAGCGGACTCCAGGTGGTGGAGACGGAGTTGGTGAGCGGCTTCAGCGTGGTGGGTTCGTTGAACACCTGGAGGGTCGCGATGACCGAGAAGAAGAAGGTGAGCACCAGTGACGGCGCGACCATCGGGATCTTGATCCTCAGCGCGATCTGCAGGGGGGTGGCGCCGTCCAGCTTCGCCGCCTCGTACACCTCGGCCGGAACGGCCCGCAGCGCGGTGTAGATGACGATCATGTTGAAGCCGGTGCCGCCCCACACCGCGATGTTCGACAGGGCGAGGAACAGCGGACCACCGTCCAGCAGGTCCGGCTGCGGCAGGCCGAACCGGTCGAGCACGAAGTGGAACGGGCTGACGTCGGGCAGGTACAGGAAGCCCCACAGCAGTGCCGCGATCACGCCGGGCACGGCGTACGGCAGGAAGATCGCGAGCCGGGTGAAGGGCGCGAGCCGCACCCTCTCGGAGTCCAGCATCAGCGCGAACACCAGGGCGAGTCCCAGCATCACCGGCACCACGATGCAGCCGTAGCCGAGCACGCGCAGCGCACCGTCCAGCAGCTCGCCGTCAAAGAGGGCGTCGGTGTAGTTCTCCAGGCCGGCCCAGACCTCCGTGCGGGCGCCCGCGCCCAGGCCGAGCCCGGACACCCGCACCTTGCGGAAGCTGAGCCAGACCGCGTACCCGATGGGCAGCGCGAAGAAGAGCAGGAAGAGGACCGTCGCGGGGACCAGGAAGAAGAAGGGGGCGCTCCGGGTGCGCCTCGGTGCGAAGGTGCGGGAAGGGCGGGCGTACGGGGCTCCTCCGGCCCCGTACGCCTTCCCGCGTGCCGGGGACGTCACGGCGCGACCTCGAAGCCCTGCTTCTCCAGGTCGGCGACCGTGTCCCGCTGCACGGCCTCCACGGCGGCGACGAAGCCGGACTTCTTCTTCGCCGCGGCGCCGAAGGCGTCCTTGAACGCCGTGTACGCCACGTTGACGTTCGGGCCCCAGGCGGACGGCGCGGTGGTCTGCGCGATCTCGGCGGCCTTCTCGTAGAAGTCGGGCTGGTTCGAGAAGTACTCCGGCGGGGTGGTGAAGGCGCCGCTGAGCTGGGCGGAGGTGGAGGCGGGGTAGATGCCGCTCTCCTTCGCCAGCGCGTTCAGGGCGTCGCCGTCGGTGTTCAGCCAGACGGCGAACTTCGCGGCGGCCTCCTTGTGGCCGGAGTCCGTGGTGACGCCGGTGGAGGAGCCGCCCCAGCTGCCGGTGCGGTTCTCGCCCTCGCTCCACTGAGGGAGCGGGGCCATGGCCCACTTGCCCTCGGTGTCGGGCGCGGCCGTGCTCAGGGTGCCCGGCGCCCACACGGCGCTGACCCACGCGATCTGCCGGCCGGTGTTGAGCGCCTTGTTCCAGGCGGGTGTGTACATCGGCTGGTTGTCGATCGCGCCCTCCTCGACCAGGCCGCCCCAGAACTCGGCGACCTTCCTGGTCGCCCCGTCGGAGATGCCGACCTTCCACCGGTCGCCCGAGGTGCTCCACCACCGCGCGCCGGCCTGCTGGGCCAGGCCCGCGAACAGGCCCGAGTCGTTGGCGGAGAACGTGGTCAGGTCCGTCTCCGGGGACTTCTTCTTGAGCTCGCGCGCGGTGTCCGCGAACTCGTCCCAGGTCGTCGGCACGGTCAGGCCGTACTTCTTGAACAGGTCCTCGCGGTAGTAGAACATCATCGGCCCGATGTCCTGCGGGACCGCGTACACCGCGTCGGTGCCGAGCGTGGTCTGCTGCCAGACGCCGTCCGCGAACTCGTCCTGCGCGTCGCCCACGTCCTGCGAGATGTCGGCGAGCGCGTCGTTGCTGACCAGAGTGGGCAGCGCCTGGTACTCCGCCTGCACCAGGTCGGGGGCCTTGCCCGCCTTGTGCGCGGTGAGGATCTTGGTGACCAGCGTGTCGCCGGACGCCTGCTTCTTCACCGTGACCTTGATCTGCTCCTTCTTGCCGGGACCCTCGTTCCACAGGTCCACGACCTTGTCCATGCCCGGCGCCCAGGTCCAGTACGTCAGTGAGACCGGACCGGACCGGGCCCCGCCGTCGTCCGACGAGCCGCACGCGGCCAGCGTGGTGGCGCCGAGCGTGACCGCCATGGCGGAACTCACGAGGCGACGGTGCTTCGTGTATCGCATGGAACTCTCCCCTGACCTGGGCCCCCGCCGCTCGCGAAGGCCTGCTGCCCCGGCCGCGCACGGCTCGTACCGTGGCTCCGCTGCTCTGTGAGCGTTCACAGTAGAGAAACATCCCAGACGCTTGTCAATGGTCGTTGCCGTGCGGTTATGTTGGATCCACGCCACTGAAGGCGTGTGTGTACGTTCCCAGAAGATCGACGTATCGGAGACCATCCATGCCGGAGACCACCCCCCTGGGCCTCACCGGGCTCGCCTTCGGCGGGGACTACAACCCCGAGCAGTGGCCGGAAAGCGTCTGGACCGAGGACGTCCGGCTGATGCGCGAGGCCGGGGTCACCATGGTGAGCGTCGGCATCTTCTCCTGGGCCCTGCTCGAACCCGAGCCCGGCGTCCACGACTTCGGCTGGCTCGACCGGGTCCTGGACCTGCTGCACGAGAACGGCATCCGCGCCGACCTCGGTACGCCCACCGTCGTGCCGCCCGTCTGGTTCTACCGGGCCCACCCCGAGGCGCTGCCGGTGACCGCGGAAGGGGTGCGCTACGAGTTCGGCTCGCGCGGCGCCATCTGCCACAGCAACCCCGACTACCGCGCCGCCGCCGCGGACATCACCACCCGGCTCGCCGAGCGGTACGGGAGCCACCCCGCGCTCGCGATGTGGCACGTCCACAACGAGTACGGCGTCCCCGTCTCCGCCTGCTACTGCGACGGGTGCGCCGCGCACTTCCGCCGCTGGCTCGCCCGCACCCACGGCACCGTCGAGGCCGTCAACGAGGCCTGGGGCACCGCCTTCTGGGGCCAGCGCTACACGGACTTCGAGCAGATCAACCCGCCCCGGGTCACCCCCACCGTCGGCAACCCGGGCCAGGCCCTGGACTACCGGCGGTTCGCCGACGCGACCGTGCGGGAGAACTTCACCGCGGAGCGGGACATCCTGCACCGCCTCTCACCCGGCGTCCCGGTCACCACCAACTTCATGACGGCCCTCAGCCAGTGCGACTCCATGGACTACTGGGCCTGGGGCCGCGAGGTCGACTTCGTCACCAACGACCACTACCTGATCACCGACGGCCGCCGCACCCACGTGAACCTGGCGATGTCCGCCGACCTCACCCGGTCCGTCGCCGGCGGCGCCCCCTGGCTGCTGCTCGAGCACTCCACCTCGGGCGTCAACTGGCAGCCCCGCAACCCCGCCAAGGCGCCCGGCCAGATGGCCCGCAACTCCCTCGCGCACGTGGCCCGCGGTTCCGAGGGCGCCATGTTCTTCCAGTGGCGCCAGTCCAGGCGCGGCGCGGAGAAGTTCCACTCGGCGATGCTCCCGCACGGCGGCACGGACACCCGCGTCTGGCGCGAGGTCGTCGAACTCGGCGCGCACGCCGACGCGCTGAAGTCCCTGCGCGGCACCCGCACCGAGGCCGACGTCGCCGTGCTGTGGGACTGGCACTCCTGGTGGGCGCAGAACCTCGACTGGCGCCCCACCGAGGACCACGACGCCCGCGAACGCGCCGACGCCTTCTACGAGGCGCTCTACGACCGCCACCTCACCGTCGACTTCGCCCACCCGGAAGCCGACCTGTCGCGCTACCCCCTGATCGTCGTCCCCGCCCTGTACCTGATGACCGAGGCGGCGGGGAACAACCTCAGGGAGTACGTCGAGCGGGGAGGCACCCTCGTCGTCTCGTACTTCTCCGGCATCGTCGACGAACACGACGCCGTGCACGAGGGCGCCCACCCGGGAGCCCTGCGGGACGTCCTGGGCCTGACCGTCGAGGAGTTCTCGCCGCTCGGCGCCGGCGACCGGGTGCGCCTGACCGGCCCCGGCGGCTGCGAACTCGGCGCCGACGTGTGGTCCGAGTTCGTGGTGCCGCGCGGCGCGGAGACCGTCTGGACCTACGCCGACGGCCTCGCCGCGGGCCGCCCCGCCGTCACCCGCCACCGCCTCGGCGAGGGCAGCGCCTGGTACGTCTCCACCCGCCTGGGCGCCGAGGGACTGGACACCCTGCTCGGCCGGGCCGCCCAGGACGCGGGGATCGCCCCGCGCGCCGAGCTGCCCCGCGACGTCGAAGTGGTGCGCCGCACCGGGGAGTCCGGCACCTTCCTGTTCGTGATCAACCACACCGCCGGCGACACCGAGGTGCCGCTGGACACCCCCGGCACCGAGCTGCTGACGGGTGAACGCGCCACGGGCCGCCTGGCGGTCCCGGCCGGAGCCGTCCGGGTCGTCCGGCTCGACGGCTGAGCCACGACTCCCCTCCGCCCGCGCGAGCAGCGCGGCCGCGGGCGGAGGGAGGCCCCCGCCCCGCACGGGCGGGGGCAGCTCCCCTCCCCACGTCGAAGGGACGACGGACACCGATGTTCCATCCCAGACGCACGCGCACACGGACACGCATCCTCCGGGCCCTGCTGCTGCCGCTCACCGCGGGGCTGGTCCTCACCGCCCTGCCCGACCGGACCGCGACGGCGGCGAGCACCCTCACCAACGGCGGCTTCGAGACCGGCGGTTCGGGGACCGCGACCCCGGCCGGCTGGTCGGAGCACGGCGCCACCGGCGCCTCGTACACCGAGTCCGGCGGCCGCGACGGCGGCCACCGCCTGTCCCACTGGTCGTCCTCCGCCTACAAGGTGGAGACGTACCAGCACCTGTCGGGCCTGCCCGACGGCGACCACAGACTCACCGCCTGGGTCCGCTCCGGCGGCGGCCAGAACGCCGCCCACCTCGCCCTGAAGAACTGCGGCGGCGCCGAACAGCGCACCGCTCTGCCGGTGTCCGCGAGCGACTGGATACGGATCGTCGTGCCCGTCAGGGTGACGAACAACCGGTGCACGGTCAGCGTCACCAGCGACGCGAACGCGGGCGACTGGATCAACGTCGACGACCTGTCCCTCACCCCGGGCACCGCCGGCCTGGCGGTCAGGGGCACCGACGTCTCGTCCCTGCCCAAGAGCGAGGACCGGGGCGGCGTCTACCGGACCGCCTCCGGCACCGCCGGCGACGGCCTCGCCATCCTGCGCTCGGCCGGCATGAACTACGCCCGCCTGAAGGTCTGGGTGGACCCGGCCGACGGCTACAACGACAAGGCGCGCCTCCTCGCCACGGCGAAGCGCGTCAAGGACCGGGGCATGAAGCTGCTGGTCGACTTCCACTACTCGGACACCTGGGCCGACCCCGGCAGGCAGACCAAGCCCGCCGCCTGGGCCGGACACTCCTACGGCCGGCTGAGGACGGACGTCTACCGGCACACGTACGACGTCCTGGACGCCCTCGAGGCGCAGGGCACCACCGCGGACATGGTCCAGGTCGGCAACGAGATCAACGGCGGCATGCTCTGGGACGAGGGGTCCACCGACAACTGGACGCAGCTCGCCGGCCTGCTCAACTCCGGCTACGACGCCGTCAAGGCGGTCGACCCGTCCACGACCGTCGCACTGCACCTCGCCGAGGGAGGCGACCTCGACGGGACCCGCCGGTGGTTCGACAACGCGGTCTCCCGGGGCGTGAGGTTCGACGCCATCGGCCTGTCGTACTACGGCTACTGGCACGGCACGCTCCACGACTTCCAGACCACCCTGGACGACGCCGCCGCCCGCTACGGCAAACCGGTCTTCCTCGCCGAGACGGCCTACCCGTTCCGCCTCGACAGCGAGGACGCGCACGAGAACATCATCGACCTCCCCGGGGAACTGGTCCCCGGCTACCCGGCGACCCCGGCGGGCCAGACCCGGTGGATGAACGACGTGGCGAGCATCGTGGAGGCCGTTCCGAACGGACGGGGCCTCGGCGTCTTCGCCTGGGAGGCCACCTGGACCGCCCGCGCCGGCAACGGCTGGGACCCGGCCGACCCGTCCTCCGGCAACGGCTGGGAGAACCAGGCGCTGTTCGGCTACGACGACCGGGCGCTGCCCGCGATGTCGTGGTTCGGGCACCGGTGAGCCGGTGAGTTCCTGACCCGGGCCGCCGGCCGCCGTGCCCGCGCAGCGGCGGGCGCACCCGGGCCGGTGCGTCGCCCGGCCGCCCCCGTCCACCGGGCCGGCCGTCCCGGCACCGGAGCGGGCCCGCCGTCCCGGCAGGGGCGCCGGAGCGCCTGACACGGGGGCGCCGGCTGCGGGACAGTGGAAGGGCCCGGAGCGGACACCGGGGTGGAGGCGGACGACATGATCAGGACTCCCGACGACGGGACACGGCTGCGCATCCTCGCCTGGCTGAGGGAACCCGGCCGTGCCGAACACGGCGCCACCGCGGAGGCCGTCGCCGACCGGTTCGGCATGACCCGCCCGGTCGCCCTCACCCACCTCCGGCTGCTCACCGCCGTCGGCCTGCTGCGCGCCGACGGCGCCGCCGGCCGCACGTACCACCGGTGCGACGAGGTACGGACCGCCGAGGTCGCGCGGATGTTCGAGAAGGGCTGGTAGCGCACACGGCCCGGGTTCCTCCCGACCGGGGGCGTTAGGGTGGGGCCCGGCCGCGAGCACGTCCCGCGGCGCGGTGGTGGGGCCCGCCGTACCCGAACCGCGGAACCGCCGCCGACGGTCCCTCCTCGTGAAGACGCGCGCCCGCACGTCCCGGGCCGCTCGACGAGTAGGAGACGTACGCCCGTGGCACCCCTGCCCACCGAGACCCTCCGCGCACGCCCCTCCCCGCGCGCGCACGCCCCGGTCCTCGCCG
>NZ_LIRG01000536.1 GCF_001419695.1 Streptomyces prasinopilosus | reverse complement strand
TCGACGGCGGTCTTGACGCCGTCGCCACCGGCGAAGGCGTCAAGACCGCCGTCGAGGCGCCCGAGGGCGTCCGCGTCGAGGTCGTCGGCCGCGACGACGCGCGGCTCGGCCGGGCCGGCAAGCCGGTGGACCGCGTCGCCGCCCAGGCGTACAGCGCCTTCGAGCAGGCCTCGGTCGTGACCGTGCCGAAGGAGACCGTGCTCACCGAGCCGATCCGCATCGCGGTGCACGGCGAGGGCGGCACCGCCTACGGCCACCAGGTGATCGAGCTCGGAGCCTTCGCCGAGGCGGTCGTCGTCATCGACCACACCGGTGACGCGGTGCTCGCCGCCAACGTCGAGTACGTCCTCGGCGACGGCGCCAAGCTCACCGTCGTCTCCGTGCAGGACTGGGACGACAAGGCCGTGCACGTCGCCCAGCACAACGCCCTCGTCGGCCGCGACGCCTCCTTCAAGTCGGTCGTCGTCACCTTCGGCGGCGACCTGGTCCGGCTGCACCCCCGGGTGGCCTACGCGGGCACCGGCGGCGAGGCCGAGCTGTTCGGCCTGTACTTCACCGACGCCGGCCAGCACCAGGAGCACCGCCTCCTGGTCGACCACAACGTTCCGCACTGCACGTCCAACGCCGTCTACAAGGGCGCGCTCCAGGGCGACGACGCGCACGCCGTGTGGATCGGCGACGTGCTCATCCAGGCCAAGGCGGAGGGCACCGACACCTACGAGATGAACCGCAACCTGGTTCTCACCGACGGCGCCCGCGTCGACTCCGTGCCCAACCTGGAGATCGAGACCGGCGAGATCGTCGGCGCCGGCCACGCCTCCGCGACCGGCCGCTTCGACGACGAACAGCTCTTCTACCTGATGGCCCGCGGCATCCCCGAGCAGGACGCCCGACGCCTGGTGGTCCGCGGCTTCTTCGCCGAACTGGTCCAGCAGATCGGCGTCCCGGACATCGAGGAGCGCCTGATCGCCAAGATCGAGGAGGAGCTGGAGGCATCGGTCGGATGACCTTCCAACGCGCCTGCGGACTGAGTGAGCTGGAGGAGGACACCCCCAAGAGGGTGGAGCTCGACGGCACGCCGGTCTCCCTCGTGCACACCGGGGGCGAGGTGTTCGCGATCAACGACATCTGCTCGCACGCGAACGTCTCCCTCTCGGAGGGCGAGGTCGACGACTGCCACATCGAGTGCTGGCTGCACGGCTCGCGCTTCGACCTGCGCTCGGGCAAGCCCGACAGTCTTCCGGCCACGCGCCCCGTCCCCGTATACCCCGTAAAGATCGAAGGGGACGACGTGCTCGTCTCCGTCACCCAGGAGTCCTGAGGCACCCATGGCAACGCTTGAAATCCGAGACCTCCACGTCACCGTCGAGGCCGACAACGCCACGAAGGAAATCCTCAAGGGCGTCGACCTCACCGTGAAGCAGGGCGAGACGCACGCCATCATGGGCCCCAACGGCTCCGGCAAGTCGACCCTCGCCTACGCGCTCGCGGGTCACCCCAAGTACACCGTGTCCGGCGGCACCGTCACCCTCGACGGCGAGGACGTCCTGGAGATGTCCGTCGACGAGCGCGCCCGCGCCGGCCTGTTCCTGGCCATGCAGTACCCGGTCGAGGTCCCCGGCGTCTCCGTCTCCAACTTCCTGCGCACCTCCGCCACCGCCATCCGCGGTGAGGCCCCCAAGCTGCGCCACTGGGTGAAGGAGGTCAAGGAGACCATGGAGCGCCTCCACATGGACCCCGCCTTCGCCGAGCGCAACGTCAACGAGGGCTTCTCCGGCGGTGAGAAGAAGCGCCACGAGATCCTCCAGCTGGAGCTGCTCAAGCCGAAGATCGCGATCCTCGACGAGACCGACTCCGGCCTGGACGTCGACGCGCTGCGCGTCGTCTCCGAGGGCGTCAACCGCGTCCGCGAGTCCGGCGAGGTCGGCACCCTGCTGATCACGCACTACACGCGCATCCTGCGCTACATCAAGCCCGACCACGTCCACGTGTTCGCCGACGGGCGGATCGCCGAGTCCGGCGGTGCCGAGCTCGCCGACAAGCTGGAGAACGAGGGCTACGAGGCATACGCGAAGGGTGGCGCATCCGCGTGACACAGCTGCCGGGCCTCCTCACCGTGCCCAACCTCTTGGGCGAGGCGATCCGCAAGGACTTCCCGATCCTGGACCGCCAGGTCCACGACGGACGGAAGGTCGTCTACCTGGACAACGCGGCGACCTCGCAGAAGCCGCGCCAGGTGCTGGACGCACTCGCCGAGTACTACGAGCGCCACAACGCCAACGTCCACCGCGGTGTGCATGTGCTCGCCGAGGAGGCCACGGCGCTGTACGAGGGCGCGCGCGACAAGGTCGCGGAGTTCATCAACGCGCCCTCCCGCAACGAGGTGATCTTCACCAAGAACGCCTCGGAGTCGCTCAACCTCGTGGCCAACATGCTCGGCTGGGCCGACGAGCCCTACCGGGTGGACCACGAGACCGAGATCGTCATCACGGAGATGGAGCACCACTCCAACATCGTGCCGTGGCAGCTGCTCGCGCAGCGCACCGGCGCGAAGCTGAAGTGGTTCGGCCTCACCGACGACGGCCGCCTCGACCTGTCGAACATCGACGAGGTCATCACCGAGAAGACGAAGATCGTCTCCTTCGTGCTGGTGTCCAACATCCTGGGCACCGTCAACCCGGTCGAGGCGATCGTGCGCCGCGCCCAGGAGGTCGGCGCGCTGGTGTGCATCGACGCCTCCCAGGCAGCCCCGCACATGCCGATGGACGTGCAGGCCCTCCAGGCCGACTTCGTGGCCTTCACCGGCCACAAGATGTGCGGCCCGACCGGCATCGGCGTCCTGTGGGGCCGCCAGGAGCTGCTGGAGGACCTGCCCCCGTTCCTCGGCGGCGGCGAGATGATCGAGACCGTGTCGATGAGCTCGTCGACCTACGCGCCGGCCCCGCACAAGTTCGAGGCGGGCACCCCGCCGATCGCCCAGGCGGTCGGGCTCGGCGCGGCGATCGACTACCTGTCGGCCATCGGCATGGACAAGATCCTCGCCCATGAGCACGCCATCACCGAGTACGCCGTCAAGCGGCTCACCGAGGTACCGGACCTGCGCATCATCGGTCCCGCCACGGCCGAGGACCGCGGCGCCGCGATCTCGTTCACGCTCGGCGACATCCACCCGCACGACGTGGGCCAGGTCCTCGACGAGCAGGGCATCGCGGTCCGGGTCGGCCACCACTGCGCGCGGCCGGTCTGCCTGCGGTACGGAATTCCCGCGACCACGCGAGCGTCGTTCTATCTGTACTCCACCCCGGCCGAGATCGACGCCCTGGTCGACGGCCTGGAGCACGTACGGAACTTCTTCGGCTGAGGGACGGACGAGCGATCGCATGAAGCTGGATTCGATGTACCAGGAAGTGATCCTGGACCACTACAAGAACCCGCACGGGCGGGGCTTGCGGGACGGCGACGCCGAGGTGCACCACGTCAACCCGACGTGCGGCGACGAGATCACGCTGCGGGTGAAGTACGACGGCACGACCATCAGTGACGTCTCGTACGAGGGGCAGGGCTGCTCCATCAGCCAGGCCTCGGCCTCCGTGCTGAACGACCTGCTGGTCGGCAAGGACCTCGCCGCGGCGCGGCGGATCCAGGAGACCTTCCTGGAACTCATGCAGTCCAAGGGCAAGGTCGAGCCCGACGACGCGATGGAGGAGACCCTGGAGGACGCGGTCGCGTTCGCCGGGGTGTCCAAGTACCCCGCCCGCGTCAAGTGCGCCCTCCTCAGCTGGATGGCGTGGAAGGACGCGACAGCCCAGGCCCTGGGCCCCGACGCCGAAAGGACAACGGCATGAGCGAGACCGTGGAGATGAAGCCGGCCTCCGAGGAGGAGGTCCGCGAGGCCCTGATGGACGTCGTCGACCCCGAACTGGGCATCGACGTCGTCAACCTCGGCCTGATCTACGGCGTCCACGTCGACGACACCAACGTGGCCACCATCGACATGACCCTGACGTCCGCGGCCTGCCCGCTGACCGACGTCATCGAGGACCAGGCGAAGTCCGCCACGGACGGACTGGTCAACGAGCTGCGCATCAACTGGGTGTGGATGCCGCCGTGGGGCCCCGACAAGATCACGGACGACGGCCGCGACCAGCTGAGGGCACTCGGCTTCAACGTCTGAGACACCGGCCGCACGGCCGCGGGACGGCCCCTGGTTCCGCGGTCCACTGGGAGTTCCAGTGGACCGCGGACACCAGGGGCCGTCGTCGTGTCCCGGGCCGGGCCACATGTTGTGTACGGGTGTACGCATCGTTGTGTACGCTCGTACGCATGGGATACCTTCTGCTCGCCGGGGCGATCGCCGCGGAGGTGGGCGCCACCACCGCCATGAAGTACAGCGAGGGCTTCAGCAGGCTCTGGCCCTCGCTGCTGACCCTGGCCGGCTACGTGGTCTCCTTCAGCCTGCTCGCCCAGACGCTGCGCACCCTCTCCATCGGCACCGCGTACGCCATCTGGGCCGGGGTGGGCACCGCCGCCATCGCCGCGATCGGCATCCTGTTCATGGGGGAGGGGCTCACCGCGGCCAAGGCCGCCGGCATCGCGCTGATCATCGTGGGCGTGGTCGTGCTCAACCTCGGCGGCGCGCACTGATGGCCCGGCGGTACGACCCCGAGCGGCGCCGGCGGATCATCGAGGCCGCGATCCGCGTCGTCGGCAGGAGCGGCATCGCGGGGCTCAGCCACCGCAGCGTCGCCGCCGAGGCCGACGTGCCGCTCGGCTCCACGACGTACCACTTCAAGACCCTCGACGAACTGCTGGTCGCCGCGCTGCGCCGGACCAACGAGGGGTTCGCCAAGGCGGTCGCCGCGCACGGCGGCCTGGAGGACCCGCGCACCGACCTGGCGGCCGAACTCGCCGGACTCCTCGGCCAGTGGCTGGGGTCCGCCGACGGCGGGCCCACCGGCGTCGAGCTGGAGTACGAGCTGTACCTGGCGGCCCTGCGCCGGCCCGCTCTGCGCCCCGTCGCGGCCGAGTGGTGCGAGGACGTCGCCGCCCTGCTGTCCCGCCGCACCGACCCGGTCACCGCCCGCGCCCTGGTCGCGCTGATGGACGGCATCTGCCTCCAGGCCCTGCTGACCGGCACGCCGTACGACGAGGAGTACGCGCGGGAGATGCTGGGGCGGATCCTGCCCCGGCACGGAGAGGACGCCGGCGCACCGCTGTGACCTGGGACCGCTTCCCCCTCCGGGGCGGCCCGCCCGGCATCCGGGACGGCGCGGCACCGGTTCGCGTCGCCGGGCCCGCGCCGGTTAGGTTTCCCTCATGACCGACTCGACTGCTCAGAGCACCACCGGCGCAGTGGCCGCCGGCCTCGCCACCCTCACCGCCGACGGGACCGTCCTCGACACCTGGTTCCCCGCCCCCGAACTCTCCGACGCGCCCGGCCCGTCCGGCACCGAACGGCTGTCCGCCGAGCAGGCCGCCGAACTCCTCGGGACCGGCGCGACCGCGGCGATCGGACCGGACGCGCGCCGGGGCGTCGAAGTGGTCGCGGTCCGCACGGTCATCTCCTCGCTCGACGAGAAGCCGATCGACGCGCACGACGTCTACCTCCGCCTCCACCTGCTCTCGCACCGTCTGGTCAAGCCGCACGGCCAGAACCTGGAGGGCATGTTCGGCTTCCTCGCGAACGTCGCCTGGACCTCGCTCGGCCCCGTCGCCGTCGACGACGTCGAGAAGGCGCGGCTCAACGCCCGCGCCGAGGGCCTGCACCTGGCCGTCACGTCCGTCGACAAGTTCCCCCGCATGACGGACTACGTCGTCCCCAAGGGCGTCCGCATCGCCGACGCGGACCGGGTCCGCCTCGGCGCGCACCTCGCCTCGGGCACCACGGTCATGCACGCGGGCTTCGTCAACTTCAACGCGGGCACCCTCGGCACCTCCATGGTCGAGGGCCGCATCTCCGCGGGCGTCGTCGTCGGCGACGGCTCCGACATCGGCGGCGGCGCGTCCACCATGGGCACCCTGTCGGGCGGCGGCAGCGTGATCATCTCCATCGGTGAGCGCTGCCTGATCGGCGCCGAGGCGGGCGTCGGCATCCCGCTCGGCGACGAGTGCGTCGTCGAGGCCGGCCTCTACGTCACCGCCGGCACCCGCGTGACCATGCCCGACGGCGAGGTCGTCAAGGCCCGTGCGCTGTCCGGCGCCTCGAACATCCTCTTCCGCCGCAACTCGATCAGCGGCGCGGTCGAGGCCCGCCCGAACAACGCGGTCTGGGGCGGCCTGAACGACGTGCTGCACAGCCACAACTGACCGACGGCGGCCGCCTGCCGTACGGCA
>NZ_LIRG01000535.1 GCF_001419695.1 Streptomyces prasinopilosus | reverse complement strand
ACCTGTGCGTACCCGCCGCCGGGCGGCGCGTACGCACAGGTGGTGAACCTGGCGTCGGGACTGTGCCTGGACATCGACGGCGACCTGGAGAACCGCACGGACGTGGTCACGGCGGCCTGCGACTCCTCCCGTTCCCAGCGGTGGCGGGTCGACGCGGAGCGCGGTGTCCTGCGCTCCTACGCCGACTCCGACTACTGCCTGGACAGCCGTGGCGCGGTGGACCGGGGCGTCGGCATCTGGGAGTGCGACTCGCTGGACGGGCGCAACGGGCAGAACCTGCGCTTCGCCGTCGACGCCCGCGGAGTGATCCGCCCGGCCGTCGCGCCGGATCACGCGGTGACGGCGGCCGGGAGCGGCGCGGTGTCCCTGGGCAGGGAGGCGGGGCGGACGGATCAGAGGTGGCGGGGCGGGACCTGATCCCGCCGCTCAGAGCACCCGGACACCGCGCCGCCACACACCCGTGACCAGGGGGACGCCCGGACGGTAGGCCAGGTGGACGTGGCTCGGGGCGTCGAGGAGGACGAGGTCGGCGCGGGCCCCGGGGACGAGCCGGCCGACGTCGGTGCGGCGCAGGGCCGCCGCGCCGCCCGCGGTGGCCGACCAGAGGGCCTCGTCGGGGGTCATGCCCATGTCCCGCACGGCGAGCGCGATGCAGAACGGCACCGAGGACGTGAAGGACGATCCCGGGTTGCAGTCCGTGGACAGCGCCACGGTGACGCCCGCGTCGAGCAGCCTGCGGGCGTCGGGCCAGGGGGCCCGGGTGGAGAACTCGGCGCCCGGCAGCAGGGTCGCGACCGTGCGGCCGCCGGCCAGGGCGTCGACGTCCGCGTCGGTGAGGTGGGTGCAGTGGTCCGCGCTGGCCGCGTCGAGTTCGACGGCGAGCCGCACGCCGGGGCCGTGGGTGAGCTGGTTGGCGTGGACGCGCGGGTGCAGGCCCCGGGCCCGGCCCGCGGTGAGGACGGCGCGCGC
The DNA here is from genome assembly GCF_001419695.1 of Streptomyces prasinopilosus. Taxonomy (GTDB): domain Bacteria; phylum Actinomycetota; class Actinomycetes; order Streptomycetales; family Streptomycetaceae; genus Streptomyces; species Streptomyces prasinopilosus. The sequence continues at coordinate 5,130 of NZ_LIRG01000535.1, read as the reverse complement.
CTGGTCGCCGTCGAAGGCCCCCCGTTCGCAGAAGACGTCGATCCAGCGGGCGTGCGGTGCGCAGGCGTCCAGCATCCGTCCGGTGACCAGGTCCACGTAGCCGGCCGGGTCGTCGGCGTACTCGGGGGCGACGACGTGGGCGCCGAGGTAGGTGACCTCGTCGGTGTGGCGGGCGGCCAGCCGCAGGGCGCGGGCCTCGTCCTCGGGGGTCAGGCCGTAGCCGGACTTGGTCTCCATGGTGGTGGTGCCCTGGCGCAGCGCCTCGGTGAGGAGACGGGTCAGGTTCGCCTCGAGTTCCGCGTCGCTCGCGGCCCGGGTGGCGGCGACGGTGGTGCGGATGCCTCCCGCGCCGTAGGGGCGGCCGGACATCCGGGCGTTGAACTCGTCGGTGCGGTCGCCCGCGAAGACCAGGTGGGAGTGCGAGTCGACGAAGCCCGGGACCACCGTGCGGCCCGCGGCGTCGACCCGGTGGTCGGTGGCGGGCGCCTTGCCCGATGCACCGGTCCACACGACGCGGTCGCCGTCGATGACGACGGCCGCGTCCCGGATCCGGCCGAGGGGGGACCCTCCGAGGGAGGGGTCGTTGGTGACCAGCGTGGCGATGCCGGTGATGGCGGTGCTGCTCATGGCGTCCTCGTGGGTGGCGGGGGCGGTGGTCAGCCGCGCAGTGCCCGGACGGCCTGCGCGAGGGCGTGCGGCACGTCGGGCACGAGGGTGTGCGCCCCGTCGCGTACGACGTGCCGCCCCGCCACGACCGTGTGCCGTACGTCGGCCGCCGTCGCGGCGAACACGGCGGTCTCGGCGCCGAGCCGGGGCGGTGGCCCCGCCGTCCGGACCGACTCCAGGGTGAGGGTGGTCAGGTCGGCGAGGGCCCCGGGTTCGATGGTGCCCGCCCGGTCCCAGCCGAGGGCGGCGTGACCGCCGGCGGTGGCCGCCCGCAGCAGGGCGTTCGCCGTCCAGTGGCCGCGGGTGCGGGTGCGCAGGCGCTCGTTCAGCTCCAGGGCGCGCGCCTCCTCCAGCAGGTCGACGACGGCGTGGCTGTCCGAGCCGAGGGACAGCGGCGAGCCCCCGCGCTGGAGGGCGGCCGCGGGGCCGATGCCGTCGGCCAGGTCGCGTTCCGTGGTGGGGCACATGCAGGTGCCGGTGCCGCTGCCGCCGACGAGCGCGATGTCCTGGGCGGTGAGGTGCGTGTTGTGGATGCCGGTGGTGCGCGGCCCGAGCACGCCGTGGTCGGCGAGCAGCCGGGCCGGGGTCCGGCCGTGCGCCTCCCGGCAGGCCTCGTTCTCGGCGGTCTGCTCCGACAGGTGCACGTGCAGCGGGGCCCGCCGCTCCTGTGCCCAGCGTGCCACGGTCTCCAGTTCCCGGGCGGGCACGGCCCGTACGGAGTGGATGGCGGCGCCGATCCGTGCGTGATCCCGTTCCCTGAGATCCGAACAGCGTTCGGCCCAGGCCTCGGCGGTGCCGTCGGAGAAGCGGCGCTGGTGGGCGGTGGGCGGCTCGCCGAAGCCGGCGGACAGGTAGGCAGCGTCGAGGAGGGTGATGCGGATGCCGGCCTCGGCGGCGGCCGCGACGAGGGCCTCCCCCATGGCGTTGGGTTCGGCGTACGGGGTGCCGCCGGGGGCGTGGTGCAGGTAGTGGAACTCACCGACGGCGGTGATGCCGGCGAGGGCCATCTCCGCGTACACGGCGCGGGCCAGCCGGTGGTAGGTCTCGGGGGTCAGCCGGTCGGCGACCGCGTACATCACCTCGCGCCAGGTCCAGAAGGTGCCGGCACCGACCTGGACGGTGCCGCGCAGGGCGCGGTGGAAGGCGTGCGAGTGGGCGTTGGCCAGCCCGGGGAGGGTCAGCCCGCGCAGGATCTCCGCCCCGGGGGGCGGGGCGGGGACGTCCGTGGTGACGGCGCTGATGCGGCCGTCGCCGCCTTTGCCGCCCCGGCCGCCGACGGTCACGGCCACGCCCGGCTCGACCCGGTCGCCGAGCCAGGCGTGCTCCAGCCAGAACGTCCGCCCGGCGGGCGCGGTGGCCCCGGGGGGCGCCGCGGGCGTGGTGGCCGTGGTGGTCCGGGGGGTCGTCGCGCCCGCCGCGGTGCCGCTGTCCCGTGTCACCTGTCCACCAGCCCTTCCAGCACGTCGGCGAGTGCGGCCACCCCGGCCAGGCAGTCGTCCTCGGCCGCGTACTCGGCCGGGGAGTGCGAGACGCCCGTGGGGTTGCGCACGAACAGCATGGCGGTCGGGACGCCGGCGGAGAGGATCCCGGCGTCGTGTCCGGCGCCGGTGCCGAGGACGGGGATCCGGTCCGGCGCCGTGCCGCGGCCCCCGTCCCGGCTCAGGATGCGGGCGAGTTCGTCGCGCAGGGCGTGGTCGAAGTCGACGACGGGCGTGCGGGATTCGAGGACCACGTCCAGGTCCACGCCGTGGGCGGCGGCGTGGTCGCGGGCCGCCTTCTCCACCTCGGCGACCACGGTGTCCAGGCTCGCCCGGTCGGCGGCACGGGAGTCGAGCCAGCCGCGCACCAGGGAGGGGATGGCGTTGACGCCGTTCGGCTCGACGGCGATCTTGCCGAAGGTGGCGACGGCGCCGGCGAGTTCGGCCTCGCGGCGGGCGGCGAGGACGGTCTCGGCGTAGGGCAGCATGGGGTCGCGGCGGTCGGCGAGACGGGTGGTGCCGGCGTGGTTGGCCTCGCCGCGGAAGTCGAACCGCCAGCGGCCGTGCGGCCAGATGGCACTGGCGATGCCGACCCGGTCGCCGGACAGGTCGAGGGCACGGCCCTGTTCGACGTGCAGTTCGACGAAGGCGCCGATGCGGGCGAGCCGTTCGGGGTCGGCGCCGATGGCGTCGGGGTCGTGTCCGGCGGCCTCCATCGCCCGGGGCAGGGTGATCCCGTCGCCGTCGGTGAGGCGGTGCGCCCGGTCGCGGGTGAGCTGTCCGGCGGTGAGCCGCGAGCCGACGCAGGCGAGTCCGAAGCGGGCGCCCTCCTCGTCACCGAAGTTGACGACGCCCAGGGGCCGGCCGAGCGGCGTTCCCCTGCGGCGCAGTTCGTCGAGGGCGGCGAAGGCGGAGACCACGCCGAGGGGGCCGTCGAACGCCCCGCCGTCCGGCACGGAGTCCAGATGGGACCCGGTGACGACGGCGTCCCCGTCGGCGGGGTCGCCGAGCCAGGCCCACTGGTTCCCGTTGCGGTCCACGTCGAGCCGCAGGCCGCGCAGTGCGGCCTGCGCGGCGAACCAGGCCCGGCACTCGGCGTCGGCGCCGGTCCAGGCGTAGCGCCGGTAGCCGCCGGAGCCGGGGTGGCGGCCGAGGGGGAGCAGGTCGCGCCACATCTCCTGGAACGTGGGGGGTGCGCAGGGCCCGGTCACGCGCCCTCACCCTCGTGCCGCTCGGGGCTGTGCCGCCTCCCGGGGCCCTCACGTCCCTCGGACCCCTCGCGCGTCCCGGTCCCTCCGCCGCCCTCGGTCCCCTCGCGCATCGGCACCCGTACGCCCCGCTCCGACGCGACCGATTCCGCGAGGTCGTAGCCGGCGTCCACGTGGCGGATGACACCCGTTGCGGGGTCGTTGGTCAGGACCCGCCGGATCTTCTCGCCGGCGAGCCGGGTGCCGTCGGCGACCGTCACCTGGCCCGCGTGCAGGGAGCGGCCCATGCCGACGCCGCCGCCGTGGTGGACGGACACCCAGGAGGCCCCGGACGCCACGTTCACCATGGCGTTGAGCAGCGGCCAGTCGGCGATCGCGTCGGACCCGTCGAGCATGCCCTCGGTCTCGCGGTACGGGGAGGCGACGGAGCCGCAGTCGAGGTGGTCGCGGCCGATGACGACGGGGGCCGAGAGTTCCCCGGAGGCGACCATGTCGTTGAACCGCTCGCCGGCCCTGTCCCGTTCGCCGTATCCGAGCCAGCAGATGCGCGCGGGCAGGCCCTGGAAGCGGACCCGTTCCCCGGCCAGGCGCATCCAGCGGGCGAGGGACGCGTTCTGCGGGGACTCGGCCTCGGGGAAGAGGTCGAGGACGGCCCGGTCGGTCTTCGCGATGTCGGCGGGGTCGCCGGACAGGGCGGCCCAGCGGAAGGGGCCCCTGCCCTCGCAGAACAGCGGGCGGATGTAGGCGGGGACGAAGCCGGGGAAGGCGAAGGCCCGGTCGTATCCGGCGAGTTGTGCCTCACCGCGCAGGGAGTTGCCGTAGTCGAAGACCTCGGCCCCGGCGTCCATGAAGCCGACCATGGCCTCAACGTGCCGGGCCATGGACTGCCGGGCGCGGTCGGTGAAGCCGGCCGGGTCCTTCGCGGCGGCGTCGGCCATGTCCTCGAAGGCGATCCCGGTGGGCAGGTAGGCCAGCGGGTCGTGGGCGGAGGTCTGGTCGGTGACGATGTCGACGGGGGCGCCCATGGCCAGCAGCCGCGGGACCACGTCGGCGGCGTTGCCGAGGACGCCGATCGACAGCGGGCGGCGGGCGTCCCGGGCCTCGGTGGCCAGGCGCAGGGCGTGGTCCAGGGAGTCGGCCCGCACGTCCAGGTAGCGGTGCCCGATGCGGCGGTCGATGGCGCGCGGGTCGCAGTCGACGCAGAGCGCGACGCCGTCGTTCATGGTGACGGCGAGCGGCTGGGCGCCGCCCATGCCGCCGAGTCCCGCGGTCAGGGTGATGGTCCCGGCGAGGGTGCCGCCGAACCTCTTCGCGGCGACGGCGGCGAACGTCTCGTAGGTGCCCTGGAGGATGCCCTGGGTGCCGATGTAGATCCAGGAGCCGGCGGTCATCTGCCCGTACATGGTCAGGCCGAGGGCCTCCAGGCGGCGGAACTCCTCCCAGTTGGCCCAGTCGCCGACGAGGTGGGAGTTGGCGATGAGGACCCGCGGGGCCCATTCGTGGGTCCGCATGACGCCGACGGGGCGGCCGGACTGGACGAGCATCGTCTCGTCCTGCTTGAGGGTCCGGAGGGTGCGGACCATGGCGTCGAAGGAGCGCCAGTCGCGGGCCGCCTTGCCGGTCCCCCCGTAGACGACGAGCCGTTCGGGGTGTTCGGCGACCTCGGGGTCGAGGTTGTTCTGCAGCATGCGCAGGGCCGCCTCCTGGGGCCAGCCCAGGGTGCTCAGGCCGGTGCCGCGCGGGGCGCGGACGGGGCCGCGGGAGGGCGCGGCACCGGC
>NZ_LIRG01000534.1 GCF_001419695.1 Streptomyces prasinopilosus | reverse complement strand
GCCGACGGCCGTCCGCCGGGTCCGGACGTCCTTCGGCGGGACCGGAGAACACCGCGCCGATGACGCCCTCGGGCGACGGCCGCTCCTCGGCGGCCGACTCGTCGGGGGCGTCGGCCGCCCGGGCCCTGCTCTCCGCGTACTCCCGTGCGCTCCAGCCCAGGACCGCCTCGGCCAGGGCCGTGCCGAGCCCACCGGTGAAGCGGGCGAGCTGGTCCGCCGTGTGCCGGCAGTGGGTGCAGTTCTCCAGGTGGGTGCGCAGGTCCGGGTCGGTTCCGGTGCCCGCGCGCCGGTAGGTCACCTCCAGCAGTCGCAGATAGCTCCGGCACTCCCGGCCGGGGGCGAGCTCTCCGTGGAGCCGGAGGACTTCGTCGCGCAGCCGCTCCCGGGCGCGGCGCAGTTCGATGCGGGCGCCCTCCTCGTCCAGGGCGAGCAGCCCGGCGGGGACGTGGAGCGGTTCGGACTCGACCTCGGTGTGCCACAGCAGACAGCGCGCGGACTGCGGGAGCCGCTGGAACGCTCCTGCCAGCAGGCGCCGTTCAGGTGGGGGGAGCAGCCGTGCGGCCGGCCGTCGGCCGTCGTCGGAGGGGGAGCCGGTGGCGGTGGTGCCGGCGGTGAGACCGGGGTGGAGCAGGGCGCGGCGGTGGTCGCCGTCCCATTCCGCGGCGATCCGGCGCACCGTGAGGAGGAGGTGGGGACGCCATGCGGAACTCGGACCGTTGCGCCGCAGGGTCTCGCCGAAGAGACGGGTGAACGCGGCGGTGGTGAGCATCCCGGCGGAGCGGGGCCCGTCGGTGCACAGCCGGGCATAGCCGAAAACCGACTCCCAGTGGCGGTCGAGGAGTTCACCGGCGGGGTGCGGTGCCGGGGTGGACCCCGTCCACTTCCTCAGCTCGTCACTCAGTTGTTCGTCCGTCACGTCGAACGCGGCGGCGGGGACCGGGAAATTCGACAGGCCGGTTTCCTTCACGGATGCAATCCTCTCGGGGACACGCGGGATAAAGTCCGACCCGGCGGACCCGCGGCCCCGCCGACGATACAGCGGGAGCCCGTCCGCAAGGGGTCCGGCATCTCGAACGCCCGCCCGGAGCAGCTCTTTCGGGGCACGGCGGCATGAGGGAGCGGGCTCGCGCACACCAGGACGAAGAGCATTTTCCTCGCCGGCGGGATCCACTTTCACACAGGCCGACGACCTGGAACAAGCCGTACAACAATTTCCCGCATTCTCCGTCCCGCCGGCATTTTTTGACATCGCGTCAACAGGATTCTTGACCCTTAATTCACGCGCCCAATCATCCGATTCGACGGCCGGTGTCCGAAAAGACGGTGCGGACGGGACGACTCGGCGCCGTCGCGCCCATCCCGGCCGTGCGGAGTCCGGGGCCCGGTCCGGTCCCGGGGAACACGGGCCGGCCGCCGCCTCGGGCTCGGGGAAGGGTGCGGTTCACCGGGAGCGCCCCGGGCGGACGCGGTCGTCCCTGCTCGAACGGCGGCGTCGGCGCGGGTGCCCGGTGGCAGATCCAAGGGGTCGCGGCGTCGCCGTGCTCGTCCCGCGGCCGGTCGCAGGGGTCGGCGTACAGCTCGGCGACGCGGTCCGGGTCGCCGCGGCCGGTCCGGCGCAGCGGTTCCTCCACGGCGGCGCGGGGCCGGTGGCCGGGGCGGCCTGGACCGGGGGCCGGGGTCCGCGCGGTTCGGTCATGACGGGGCCCTCCGGTTCCGGGGCGGTCCGAGTTCAAGGTCCCCGGTTCGGGGAACGGTCATGACTGTGCCGTGGACACGCCGAGGGCCTCATGACGTCGGAGGTCGTGCGTGCTCCGGTCGACACTGGTACGGCACGAGCTGATCCGCATGGCCCCCGGCCGCCCCGGAGACCGGGCCGGCCACGGGCCGCGACGACGACGGGACGGATGGCATGCCTCTTCAGGGCGAGTACGAGCCCAGCCCCACGCAGTGGGTGCGCGAGCAGGTGGAACTGTACGAGAGCTCCGGCGGCACCGAGGGGACGACCATGCAGGGCCGGCCGGTGGTGCTGCTGACCACGCGGGGGGCCAGGAGCGGCAAGCTGCGCAAGACCCCGTTGATGCGCGTCGAGCACGAGGGGCGCTACGCGGTGGTGGCCTCGCTGGGCGGAGCGCCCCGGCACCCGGTCTGGTACCACAACCTCAAGGCCGATCCCCAGGTGGAACTGCGGGACGGTCGGATCCTGCGGGACATGACGGCCCGTGAGGTGACCGGGGAGGAGAAGGCGCAGTGGTGGGAGCGGGCCGTCGCGGCCTTCCCCCCGTACGCCGACTACCAGGAGAAGACGGACCGGGTGATCCCGGTCTTCGTGCTGGAGCCGCGCGACTAGGACCCCTCCTCCGGGCCGGGCCGGGCCGGGAGAGGACGAGCCTGGGCCCGGCCGGATTCTTCCCGGTCCGGTGCGCATGACGCGCCGGTCGGCGGGCACCCGCCGTTCAGGCCCCGCCGCGTTCCCCCGTCGCGGCGGGGCTCCCCCATGCCGCCGCGTTCCTCGGATCATTGCCCCGGTCGGGCCCGGCCGGGCCGTGCGGAGGGCGGAAAACGGGGAACGTGGGGCACAGGAACTTTCCGAACGCCTGAAACGACCTGGGAGATCCACGTGGCGAAGAAGAGCAAGAAGAAGCTGCCCATGGTGTACAAGCCGGTGGGGTTCGCGCTGGGCTGGACGAGTGGTGCCGTGGCGGGGGTCGCGTTCCAGAAGACGTGGAAGCTGATCCGGCACGAGGACGACGCGCCCGACGCGCTGGACCGGGACCGCCGCTGGGGCGAGATCCTGCTGGCCGCGGCGATCCAGGGTGCCATCTTCGCGGTGGTGCGCAGTGCCGTGAACCGCGCGGGCGCCAAGGCCATCGAGCGTTCCACGGGCTCCTGGCCCGCTCCGGAGAAGGGGAGCGCCTGACCACCCGGCCCCTCCCCCGCCGCACGAAGCCCCCGGCG
>NZ_LIRG01000533.1 GCF_001419695.1 Streptomyces prasinopilosus | reverse complement strand
GCCCCACCCCACCCATCTGAGAAGCTATGCCCCGTCCGAGTACCAGGGCACCACGCCCCGGGAAGCACACGGAAACGGAGCACCATGCCCTCCTCAGTCCTCGTCGTGTCCACCGACCCCCAAGGGTCAACCATCTGGTGGGCCGACCGCGTCGGCGACAACCTGCCCTTCGACTTCGCCGCCGCCCACGAAGACCCCGACAGCCTCGCCGCCCTCAAGAACCTGGGCGCGCAGATCCACGTCATCGCCAACCAGAAGGGCGGCGTCGGCAAAACCACCACCGCCGTCAACCTCGCCGCCGTCACCCACGACGTCCTCGGCAACAGTGACGACCGGCAGCACATCTTCATCGACACCCCCGGCAGCCTCGAGAACGAACACATCCTCGCCGCCGCCCTCGACATCGCCGACGACGTCCTCGTCCCCATGCCGCCCGAGCCGCTCGCCTTCGACCCCACCGCCCGCACCATCGAACGCGTCATCGTCCCCCGCGGCCTGCCGTACACGGTCGTCATCAACGCGTGGGACCCCCGCGACGGCAAGGCGGACCTCGAGGACACCGTCGCCTACATCGACGCCATGGGCTGGCCCCGCGCGAAGACCGTCATCCGCCGCTACAAGATCCACACCCGGGCGGCGTCCGAAGGCAAGGTCGTCACCCAGTACGCCGACAACGGCACCACCCTGCGCGCCCGCGAGGACTACTTCCGCCTGGCGCTCGAGCGTGGCTACGGAGGGCGCCGCTGATGGCCGGCAAGCGCGTCTCCCTCGCCTCCCTCGCCGCAAGCAAGGTCGAAGCCGTCCCCGGGGCCAGCCGCCCCGACCTCATCCACGTCCCCCCGCACACGGTCGCCCCCACCCCGCTGAACCCGCGGCGCGCCTTCGATGCGGACGAACTCGTCGAACTCGGCGAGGACATGCGCTCCGGGCAGCTCCAGCCGTGCGTGGCCGTGAACAAGGCCGCCTACCTGAAGCTGTACCCGGAGCACGCCGACCAGCTCCCCGACACCTGCCGGTACGTCATGGCCGCCGGCGAGCGGCGGTGGCGGGCCGCCGTCAAGGTCGGCCTCGACAGCCTCGACCTCATGCTGCGGCACGACCTCACCGACTCCCGGGTCCGGTTCCTCGCCGCGGTCCTGTCGGAGAACGTGCAGCGCGCCAACTTCAACCCCATCGAGGAGGCCGACGGGCTGCGCGCCATGCTCGACCTCCACGACGGGAATCAAGCCGCCGCGGCGCGGGCGATGGGCAAGTCGAAGGCATGGTTCAACCAGCGCATCGGACTGCTGCGGCTATCGGACCAGATGGTGCAGCTCGTCCTCGAGGGGAAGCTGACCGCGTTTCGAGACATGCGCCGGTACGCGGCCCTGCCGCCGGCAGAGCAGTACGCGGCGTGGACGGCGGACCAGGAGCAGCCCCGCCCGGTAAAGCCGGCCCCGGCCGGACCCGCGCCCGCCCCTGCCGGTGACGGCGGGCATCCGGAAACGTATACCGCGGTATACGCCCCGGCCGGCGAGAGCCGACCGCAGCAGGCGCCGGGGCCGGTGGAGCAGCCTGTCCCGCCCCCGGCCCGGGAACCGTCCCGGGCGCCGGAGGTCGCGGAGGTCCGGTTCACCGCGGCAAGCCGGCAGCCCGCCCCGCGGGAGCAGCCGGCGCCCGTGCCCCCGCAGCCTGCGGCCGCCGTGCCGGCGGCGGAGGGCGGTGAGCGCAAGGCGCCCAGGTTCCCCTACGAGAACGGGCCGGAAGCCGCGCAGTACTTGATCCACCGAATGGCGCCGGGCGAGTTCAAGCGGATGCTCGACGCGTGCAACGCGCACTGGGAGAAGCAGACGGCGAACGCCTCCTGACCCATGTGACGGCCCCGCCCGCCCGGCCCTCGGCCAGGTGGGCGGGGCCTTTCTTTCCGTGGACCACACCTCTATTGACGAAAGGTCAATACGTGTGGCTTGCTGGGGTTTCTCATCCGCCTTTCGAGTGACCCTCTTGACCAACTCTTGCCCCAGGCATCAATTCCGCTTTGGCTGGCCCCGCGGAACCCCCACAGGACGGTCGGCCGCCCGACCAGGCCAGGACGCCACGAGGTGGGAGCACCAGTGCTCTCTTTCGCAGCCCTCCACGCGCCCCCGGCCCGCCCGGCGGCCGACCACCCCACACCCCCAGCCCGCCCCGAAACCGGGCGGGGAACGCCCCTACCAGGGTGACGGCATCCGGGACTAGACTCGCGTCATCTGACGGGCCTGCCCACCCGGGCGAGCCGGTGAGGTCTCAAGGTCCCCGTGCCAGGCCGGGCGCGTTGTCGGCAACACCGCACCCCGAACCAGCACGGGGCACCCCGCCGCCATCCTGCACATGCAATTCCGTGCGCAATTCCACGCCACGTACACACCACGTAACGGATCCCGCCACCCGGGTAGTGAATCCAGTCACGACATGGTGAAAGTGTCTTCACGCATTACCCACCTACCTCGATCGGTGCGACAGTGGCACTCCACGTCGTGGACTGGCAGCCACATCGTGGACCGCGGGACCCGCCGACCACCGACCACAGCCGGCGGGTGCACGAGACCCTTCCCACCATCTGCCGGAGGAACGGGGTGACGCCCCCATGTCCGCAGCAGAGCACGCCACCACCCCCGAACGCCCCTGCGTCATGAACAAGACCGGACCCGCGCCCGTAATCGACCTCGACAAGCGCCGCCGCAGCAGCGCACTCCGCACGGTCAGGGGCAGGTGGGCGAAGACGATGACGACACCGCCGGGAAGCACGCCGGGGGGCGAGCCGGACAACGCCCCGACGGACGGCCAGCGCAGCGCCCTCGAGGCGTTCGCCGAGAGCCTCGAGATGTCCTTCAACGACATCGAGCAGTCCCTGACCAACCCCGCCACCGCGGCCGCGTTCCTGCGCACCCTGGACATCATCGAACGGGCCCTCCAGGGCTCCCACGCGAACGATGTCATCACCGCCGACCAACTCGCCGAGCTCACCGCGGTGATAGACGGCATGCGGCAGGTCCCCCGCCTCATCTGACCGGCCCGCCCCGGCCCGACTGTCCCGCCCGGTCCGCCCTCCGGGATGTCCGGATGTGCCGGGGGTTTTCGCGTATTGCGCATGGGTGCTGCCACCCATCCCGACAACAGGCCGTTGATCATTTACCACAGTGCGTTCACCTTCCGGGGAGCGCGTGTCAGAATGAGCCGTCCGGAATTACCCGGAGTTACCACTTCCGGCCTCCGGCGCGCGCCCCGCACAAACCTGTACGGAAGCCCTGCGCCCCCGGCGGCCGCCCGACGGGGAACGGGGACACCATGGGCCAAGGGGACGCCACCGAGGACAACGCAGCAAACGCCGCAGCGGGACTGCGCCATCTCTCCAAGTACTTCCGAGAGCATCCCGTCACCGGACCCGACGGCCACAGCTACATCAGCAACCAACCCCGCGCCACCGCCACCAACCCCGGCATGCCCCTCAACGTGCGCGTCCTCGAGCACATCGACCGCACCGTCGCCGAAGTCGCGGCATACACCCGGGAAGTCAACCCGGACGCCGAACCCCTCCCCGACGACGTCCTGGACGTGTACCGGTGGTGCGTGGAGAACACGGTGCACGCCCCGGAGATCGTGCAGCAGCGACGCGAAGTACTGGAGTACCAGCACAGCCTGGAGCACGCCGTCGCGGCCGGCGACACCGACGTCATCCCGCCCCACCCCTGCCCCGACTGCCGCACCTGGGGCCTGATGTGGGACAAGCTGACGCGGCGCATCGTGTGCACCAACCGCAGATGCGTGGACGAGGAAGGACTGTCGACCACGATCACCTTCGCCCGGCTCGCCCACGAGCACGTCACCGCCCGAAAAAATCTTCGGGACGTGAGGGCAACCTGATCCGGGGTAGCAGAGTCGTACAAGGCACCAAAACGTAATGTCACACCTGTAACACCCGTATCGGCCGCCGGAGCTGCGAACTGCGGCCGCCGACCCCGGGAGGCCTGATGGCCACAGCACTGATAGGTCCCTACGACGACGCTGCCGCGGACGAGGTCAGGCTCACGGACGCGGTCGAACTGTTCCGCAAGACGGGGCACGACATTTCCAAGAGCACGTTGGAACGGCAGAGCAGGGCGCGCGGGGTCACGCTGGTGAAACGCCGCGGGGCGAACTGCGCGTCCTGGTCGGACCTGCTGGAGGTCCATGCGGCGTGGGTGCACTCCCGCGACGCTCTCCCCTGACCCCCGCCACCCCTGATAC
>NZ_LIRG01000532.1 GCF_001419695.1 Streptomyces prasinopilosus | reverse complement strand
TGCCCGACGACGGCGCCCGGCCCCGGCACCGGGCGCCGTCGTCGGGCACCGTCGTCAGGCACCGGTCCGGGTGCCGTCATCGGCCGCCGGTACCGGGCGCCGCCGGCGGCCGCCGGACGCGTACCGGCCGCCGTCGGCCGCCGTCAGCGGGCGTCGACGAACGGCTGGTACGCGTCCAGCGCCCGCAGCACCTCCGTCTCCCCCTCGGGCGGCAGCTGCACCACGACCTCCTCGATCCCCAGCCCGGCGTAGTGGGCGAGCTTGTCCGGGGTGGGCCGGACCGCGTACGGCACGACCTGGAGGTCCCCGGGGTCGCGGCCGGCGTCGGCCCAGGCGGTGCGCAGCGCGGGCAGGGACTCGGACAGGCCGCGTCCGCCGATCGGCAGCCAGCCGTCGGCGTACGCGCAGATGTGCGCGAACAGCTTCGGCCCGGCCGCCCCGCCGACCAGGGTGCGCGGTCCGACGGCCGGACCGCGCGGCTTCCGGACCGGCTTGGGGTACGCGAAGCTGGCCCGGACACTGGCGAACTCGCCCTCGTACGCGGTCGGTTCCTCCGACCAGAGGGCCTGCATCAGCCCCATCCGGTCGCGGACCAGCTCGCGTCGCGTCCGCCACCGCACTCCGTGGTCGGCGGCCTCCTCCACGTTCCAGCCGAAGCCGACGCCGAGGGTGAACCGGCCGCCGGAGAGGTGGTCGAGGGTCGCGACCTGCTTGGCCAGGCCGATCGGGTCGTGCTGCGCGGCGAGCGTGATGCCGGTGCCGAGGCCGAGCCGCCCGGTGACGGCCGCGGCCTGGCCGAGCGCGACGAACGGGTCCAGGGTGCGGGTGTACTCCCGGGGCAGCTCGCCGCCCGCCGGATACGGGGTGGTCCGCTCGACGGGGATGTGCGTGTGCTCGGGCAGGTACAGCCCGGCGTACCCGCGCTGCTCCAGCTCGGGGGCGAGCCGGGTGGGGGTGATCGTCTCGTCGGTGAGGAAGATCGTGACGGCGATGCGCATGAGCGGCCTTTCGTACGCGGACGACGGGGTCATCAATACCCGGGACCGGCCCGTCTGTCCATACCGACCGGTCGGAACGACCCGCGTGACGGGAAAGCGCGGGAAGGCACGGGAAACGCGGGAACGCGCGGGAGGACCGGAAGAGGCGGAAGGAGCGGAACCGCCGGAGGGGGC
>NZ_LIRG01000531.1 GCF_001419695.1 Streptomyces prasinopilosus | reverse complement strand
GCACCAGCTGGTGCATCTCCACGGTGCCCTCGTAGGTGAGCACCGACTCGAGGTTGGTCGCGTGCCGCATGACGGGGTACTCGAGCGAGATCCCGTTGGCGCCGAGAACGGTGCGGGCCGTGCGGCAGATGTCGATGGCCTCGCGGACGTTGTTCAGCTTGCCGAAGCTGACCTGCTCGGGACGCAGGCGGCCGGCGTCCATGCGCCGCCCGAGATGGTGGGCGAGCAGGATCCCCTTGTGCAGTTCGACCGCCATGTCGGCGAGTTTGGCCTGCGTCAGCTGGAACCCGCCGATGGGCCGCCCGAACTGCTCCCGCGACTTCGCGTAGTCGACGGCGGCCTCGAAGCAGGCGCGTGCGGCGCCCATCGCGCCCCAGACGATCCCGTACCGGGCGTGGTTCAGGCAGCTGAGCGGTCCGCGCAGCCCGATCGCCCCGGGCAGCACGGCGTCGGCGGGCAGCCGTACGTCGTCGAGGACCAGCTCGCTGGTGACGGAGGCGCGCAGCGACCACTTGTGCCTGATCTCGGGCGCCGAGAAGCCGGCGCTGTCGGTGGGCACCACGAACCCGCGGATCCCGTCGTCGGTCCGCGCCCACACCACGGCGACGTCGGCGACGGATCCGTTGGTGATCCACATCTTGCGGCCGTTCAGCACCCAGTCCCCGCCGTCGCGCTTGGCGTGGGTCCGCAGGGCGGCGGGGTCGGAGCCGTGGTCGGGTTCGGTGAGGCCGAAGCAGCCGATGATCTCGCCGGCGGCCATCCCCGGCAGCCACCGCCGTTTCTGCTCCTCGCTGCCGAACCGGTGGATCGCGTACATGGCGAGCGAGCCCTGCACGGAGACCAGGGACCGGATGCCGGAGTCGGCGGCCTCCAGCTCCAGGCAGGCGAGCCCGTACTGCACGGCCGAGGCGCCCGCGCAGCCGTAGCCGTCGAGCGGCATGCCGAGCGCGCCGATCCCGCCGAGTTCCCGGGCCAGTTCCCGGATGCCGGGCAGCTCGCCCTTCTCGTACCAGTCGGCGACGTACGGCAGCACCCGCTCCCCCGCCCAGGCGCGCACGGTGTCCCGGACGGCCAGGTCCTCCGGCTCCAGCAGGTCGTCGAGGCCGAGCGGGTCGGCCGGGTCGAAGGGGGGCGGCTTCGCGGGCATGGACACTCTCCGGGGCGGTGGGGCCGGTGCGGATCCGGGCGGGCGCGGCCCGCACCGGCCGCGCCGGCGGGGCCCGGCCCGGGTGGAGACGACCACCGCGGACCCGGGCACCGCGGACACGACCGGTGCGGATGCGGCGCCGGCCGCTCGTCCGGCGCCGCCCGTCGGGTTCGGGCCGACGTTACGACGCGGTGCCGTGCGGGTCCACCCCGGCGCCACGCGGCACGGCTCACACCGGGACGCGGGACTCCGCTGCCTCCCTGGGCGCGGGGACGTCGGGCGCCCCGGCCGGGACCCGGGCGGGGCCCTCCGGGGACGCCGCGCCGGGCGTTTCCCCGCCGGTCTCCGGCTCGTCCTGCGCCGTCCGCGGCAGCCGCAGCGCCATCACGGCCCCGAGCAGCAGCAGGGCCGCGCTGGCCAGCAGGGTCACGTGCAGCCCGTGCACGAAGGCGTGGCGTGCCGCGTCCCTCAGGGCGGCTCCGGCGGGTCCGCCCAGCTGGGCGGCGACCTCGTAGGCCTCGCCCAGCGAGTGCCGCGCCGCCGAGGACTCCGGGGCGGGCACCCCGGGGACCTTTTCGAGGCCCGGCGCGTAGGCGGCGTTCATCACGCTGCCGAGGAGCGCTATCCCGATCCCGGCGCCCAGCTGGTACGAGGTCTCGCCGATGGCGGCGGCCCCGCCCGCCTGCTGCGGGGGCGCCTCGCTCAGCATCGACTCGTACGCCCCGAACAGGGTGGTCTCCAGGCCGAAGCCGAGCAGGACGAACCCGCCCAGCAGGAGGGCCGGATTGTCCTGCTCGCCCATCGGGGTCAGCAGCAGGACCGCCGCGGCCGTCAGGCAGAAGCCGGAGAAGACCATGCGGCGCGGTCCGAACCGGCGCAGCAGCCTGGCGCCCGCCAGTCCCGCCGCCATCGCGGCGAACGTCAGCGGCACCAGCCGCAGGCCGGTCTCCAGCGGGGAGAGCCCGAGGACGAGCTGGAGGTACTGCGCGGCGATCAGTTCCAGGCCGACCAGGGCGAGCATCGCCAGCACGATGCAGCCCACCGACGTGCTGAACGCCGGCCGGGCGAACAGCCGCAGGTCGACCAGCGGGTGCGCGCGCCGCCGTTGCCGGCGGACGAAGGCGGCCAGCAGGGCGGCGCCCGCGGCCAGCACCAGGACGGTCCAGGGGCCCCCGGCGGACTCGCCGCCGAGCCGCTTCACCCCGAGGACCACCGCGAACAGCCCGGCGGCGGCCGTCAGCGCGCCCGTCACGTCCCAGGGGCCGTTCCCGTCCCCCTTGGACTCGGGCAGCAGGAGCCGTCCCACCGGAAGGCTCACCAGCATCAGCGGAATGTTGATGAGGAAGACCGAGCCCCACCAGAAGTGTTCGAGGAGGAAGCCGCCGAGCAGCGGTCCGACCGCCGCGCCCACCGCGGCCACCGCGCTCCAGACGCCGATGGCGAACGCCCGCTCGCGCCGGTCGGGGAAGACCTGGCGCAGGATCGACAGCGTCGCGGGCATGATCATCGCGCCGCCGACGCCGAGCAGCGCCCGTGCCGCGATCAGCACCGGCGCGCTGTCCGCGAGGGCCGCCAGTCCGGAGGCGATGCCGAACAGGGCGTAGCCGAGCAGGAGGACGCGTCTGCGGCCGACCCGGTCGCCCAGCGTGCCGAAGAGGATCAGCAGCGAGGCGCAGACCAGCGGGTAGGCGTCGACGATCCAGAGCAGTTCCATCGCGCCGGGCCTGAGGTCCTCCGTGACGGCGGGGACCGCCACGTGCAGCACGGTGGCGTCGACGGCGACGAGGAGCAGGCTGACGCAGAGGACGACGAGCACCACCCAGCGGTTGGCACCGGCCCCGGCCGCCCGACGGCGCGGCGAGGCGTCCGTGGTCGTCCCGGACATGTACAGACCTCCCAGCTGTTCCCTCGCCCTCGGCGGGCTCACGGGGTGGGGACTCCCCCGAGCCTCGGCCGGAGAGGAGCGGTGCGAACTCCGGCCCGCGCAACGAGCGACGAGTGACAGGCAGCGTACGCGAGGCGGGGCCGGTAAGGGGTGGCGGGCCTCTCACATCCGCGGCCGACGGGTGTGGCGTACACCACTTCCGCGCGGCTCCCACGGCCTGCTCCGGAGCCCTTCCCGGATCCATCCCGGGCCCCTCCCGAGTTCACCCCGGACCCCTCCGGAGTTCACCCCGGGCTCCTCCGGGGTTCGTCCACCCGCGGGACGGACCGGTCGCGCACCCGGTCGATAATCGGTCCGTGACGGATCTCGAGACGCGTACCGCACCGGTCCGCCCCGGGGCACTGCGCAGGGCCGCGCCGGCGCTCCTCGGGTACGCGGCCGTGCGCGCCCTGGGCCTCCTCGTCCTGGCCCTGTGGAGCGAGGCACGCGGGAAGAGCGCGTACACCCTCCTCACGGCCCGCTGGGACGCCCTCTGGTACACGGGGATCGCGGAGTCGGGGTACGGCTACGAGGTGCGCCTGGCGAACGGGGACGTGCACTCGAACCTGGCCTTCTTCCCCCTGCTCCCCTGGCTGGAGCGGCTGGTGGCGGCGGTGTCGCCGTTGTCGTACGCGGACGGGGGCTTCCTGGTCTCCGTGCTGGCCTCGCTCGCCGCGGCCTGGGGGATCTTCGCGGTGGCGGACCACCTGTACGGGCCGCGGGCCGGGGGCTGCGCGGTGCTGCTCTGGGCGGTGCTGCCGGTCGGGGTCGTCCAGTCGATGGCGTACAGCGAGTCCCTGTTCACGGCGCTCGCCGCCTGGTCGCTGTACGCGGTGCTGACGGGGCGCTGGGTGACGGCCGGGGTCCTGGCGTCGCTGGCCGGTCTGACCCGCCCGGTCGGGCTGGCGGTGATCGCGGCGGTCTGGACGGCGGGCGCCGTCTCCCTCCCGCACGCCCGCCGCGGTGCCGGGGAGGCGCACCGCTCGTCCGGGGGGTTCCGTGGTGCGGCGGCGAGGGACGGCGCGCGCTCCGGGGAACGCGCCGCCCCGGAGGGGGACACCCCGCGCGCGCCGTCCGCCGGGGGCGCGTCCGTCCCGCCGGGCTCCCCCGGCGCGGGTGCCCGCCGGGCGCTCGCCCTGTTCCTCGCCCCGCTCGGTGCCGCCGGTTACGTTCTGTGGGTCGGACACCGGACCGGGAAGGGCCCGTTCGGTTATCTCGACGTCCAGGCGGGCTGGCGGAACGGGTTCGACGGCGGTTTCGCCTTCGCCCGGTTCACGGCGGAGAAGTTCGCCTCGTTACCGACGGTTCCGGCGGGGATCGGACTGGTCCTCGGGGTCGGGCTGCTGGTGCGGCTGTACGTGCTCTGCGTGCGGCGGCGCCAACCGCTGCCGCTGCTGGTGTACGCCGGTGCCGTCACCGTCCTCGCCCTGTGCGCGTCGAGCTACTTCGGGTCGAAGCCGCGCCTGCTCATGCCCGCCTTCCCGTTGCTGCTGCCCCTTGCGCAGGGCCTGGCCCGGCTGCGGACGCCCAGGTCGGCGCTGGTGGTGACGTCCGCCGCGGCGGCCTCGGCGGTATACGGCGCCTTCTGGCTGAACGGCTCCGGGCCGCCCTGACCGCCCCCGCGGCCCCCGGCCGGTCCTCCCCATGCCGAGGGACGGTGAGCACCGGGGAAAATCCGCACCGGCCTCCGGTGAACGCATTCCGAAAGCGCGATAAAGAAACACTCCTTGAATGATCAAAGGAATTGGGGGCGGCGACGGGCGGCGATTACCGATTAGCGGAGAATAAAGGCCGCCTTGAGAGCAATCCCACATCACATGGTCATCACAAAGCCGCCGATTCGACGGGGCGGGACGTTCACTCCCTGTAACGTCGATTGGGTGCGTACCGAACGGAAGACCACCCGTCTGGACCGGGTGTTCGCGAGGCTGGATCGTGAGCCGGAACGACCGGCCCACATCGACGTGCCGCGAATGAGCCGGCACCGGACGGTGCTTTTCGGCTCCACCCTGGCCTTCTACGTGGCGATCGTGTGGGCCGTCGTCATCACGTCCTGGCTGGTCCGGCTGGACTGGCAGGTGATGTTCTTCCGCCCGTACGAGCAGTGGGCGGAACTGCACGCCTTCGTCGACTACTACGTGGTGCTCGGCCAGCGCGGTCCGACCGCGGTGATGGTGGCGGCCTGGCTGGGCTGGCGCTCCTGGCGGCAGCACACCCTGCGTCCCCTGCTCGCGCTCGCGGTCTCCCTGCTGCTGCTCAACGTCACCGTCGGGGCCGCGAAGTACGGCATGGGACGCCTCGGACCGCACTACGCGACCGAGATCGGCTCCAGCGAGATGTGGCTCGGCGGCAGCATATTTCCCAGCGGTCACACCGCGAACGCGGTGGTGACCTGGGGCATCCTGGCCTACCTGGCCTCCACCCCGAGAACGCGGCGCTGGCTGTCCGCCGTGTCCGCGGTGACCTCGCTCGGCGTCGGGCTGTCCACCGTCTACCTCGGCACCCACTGGCTGAGCGACGTCCTGCTCGGCTGGGTGGCGGGGCTGCTGATCCTGCTGGCCCTGCCCTGGTTCGAGCCGCTGATCGCCCGCGCGGAGGACCGGATCTTCGGCTGGCGCGACCACTGGCGGGACCGCTGGTACGCCCGGC
>NZ_LIRG01000530.1 GCF_001419695.1 Streptomyces prasinopilosus | reverse complement strand
CCACCGTGCGGAAGGGCCGGGACGCGCCGGCCCTTCCGCACGGTGGTGCTCAGAGCTCCTTGAGGAGCCCGCCGTCCACGACGAAGTCGGCGCCCGTGGTGCTGCCGGAGCGCGGCGACGCGAGCAGCACGACGGCGTCGGCCACCTCCTGCGGCTCGACGAAGCGGCCCGTGGCCAGGTTCAGCATCTCCGGGACGACGCTGTTGATGACGTTGTCCTTGTCGGTGCCGGCCTGCGAGGCGATCATGTCGGCGACGCCGCCCTCGTCCGTCCACCACGGCGTGCGCACCACACCGGGGGAGACCGTGTTCACGCGGATGCCCTGCGGCGCGAACTCGCCCGAGAGCACCTTGGTGATGTTGCTCAGGGCGGCCTTCGAGGCGCCGTAGTCGACGTTGATCGGCGAGGGCTGCCGGGCGTTGCCGGAGGAGATGTTCACGATCGAGCCGCCGCCGCGCTCCAGCAGGTGCGGGATGGCGGCACGGATGGCGCGCACGGCCGAGAACAGGTTGAACTCGAACATGGCACGCCAGTCCTCCTCGGAGGCGTGCAGGAAAGAACCGCGCGGCAGGGTCACACCGGGCGGCGGGCCACCGGCGTTGTTCACCAGGATGTCGAGCCCGCCGAACTGCTCCACGGCGCGGGCGACGACCTGCGCCGGCGCGTCCTGGTCCATGAAGTCGGCCGGGACGTGCACGAGGTTCGGGCCGGCCAGCGCATCCAGCTCAGGGGTGCTCTTGCGGGACGTGGCCACGACCTTGGCGCCCTCTTCGAGGAGCGTGCGGGTGATGGCCAGGCCGATGCCCTTGGAGGCGCCGGTCACGACGGCGACCCGGCCGGAAAGCTGCAGATCCATGAAGTTCCTTCTCGATGTCGGCCCCGCCCTGAGGTGGGGGAGGAGCGCGGTGCGGTGTGCTCTCGTCAACGGAAACACCGCCGTGCCCGAAGGTGTTGCAGGCGGTGTCCACCGGGCCCGCGGGGATCAGCGGTGCCAGCGCAGGACCTCCTCCGGGAGGTCCTCCAGTTCCGCGATCTCGGACGGCTTGCGGTCCATGTACCGCGGGTCGCACCCCTTGTGCCCCAGCAGCCGGGCGACCGGGGCCAGCACGGTGAACAGGGCGCGCTGCAGCGCCCACGGGGGCGAGGTGAACCGCACCACGTCACCGAACTCCAGCGTGGTCACCGCCTGCTGCAGCAGGCGGGGCATGCCCTCGGGCGTGGTCTTGCCGTCCTGGGCGAGCCCGAACAGCTGACGCAGCACCAGCTGCTCGAAACGGTCGCTGTTCTTGATCACCTCGCATATGTGGAAGGCCTGCTCGCCACTGCAGTTCCACCAGCGGTGCCTGATGCCCGGTTCGATCAGCACACTCTGCCCGGGCTTGTCGAGGACCACCTCGCGTCCGCCGATCAGGAAGGCGACCTTGCCCCGCACCAGCGTGAAGCGTTCCTCGCTCACCGGGTGCAGGTGCTCGCCCGAGACCGCACCGCCGGGCTCCGAGTACACGTCCATCACGGTGCGCGCCCCGCCCGTGTGCGAGGACGGCGTTCTGATCACGACCCGCTCCCTGCACCGCGGATTCTCGTACACCTCACCGACGCTGACCGTCACCGGCCCCGCCTCCTTCCGCCGTGGCGAATTCAGTCCGGACTCCGATGGTGGCGATCCGCGGGCCACCCGGCACTCCCCATCTTGCGGTCGTATCCCGGAACGCGCCGTTCAGGGATCCGACCGCAAGATCCGGAGTGTTTTCCGCGATGGCTGATTCGTACTGTCGCGGCGCAGGAGAGCGCGTGAAGCGGTGCGCCGAGAATGGCGAGAATGGGAGACGTAAGGTGCGCGACAACAGTGGGATAGGCCGCAGGCGGTTCTTCACGACCGCCGCGGCGCTGGGGGGCGCGGCCGCCGTGGGCGGCACCCTCACCGGGCAGGCGGCGGCCGCCGGGCGGGGGACGGCCGCCGGACAGGGAGCGGCCGCCGGGCAGGAGACCGTGGCCGCCAAGCTCGCCCCGGTGACCGTGACGCCGGCGGACGCCCAGTACGGGGAGCTCGTGCACGGCATGAACAACCGCTACGTCGGCAGCCCCGAGAGCGTCCAGCTGGTGGACGACGTCTCCCAGGTGGCGGGCGTGGTGCAGGCGGCCGTCACCGCCGGCAAGCGCCTGACCGTGCGTTCCGGCGGGCACTGCCTGGAGGACTTCGTCTTCAATCCCGAGGTCCAGGTGGTCCTCGACCTGTCACAGCTCAACAAGGTGTACTACGACACCAAGCGGCGCGCGTTCGCCGTCGAGACGGGCGCCCAGCTCCTGGACGTCTACACCCTGCTGTACCAGGTGTACGGCGTCACCGTGCCCGGCGGCATCTGCTACTCCGTCGCGGCCGGCGGCCACGTCAGCGGCGGCGGCTGGGGTCTGCTGTGCCGCCAGCTCGGCCTGATCATCGACTACCTGTGCGCCGTCGAGGTGGTCGTGGTGGGTGCCGACGGCAAGGTGCGCACGATCGTGGCGACCGACGAACCGGACGACCCCCACCGCGAGCTGTGGTGGGCGCACGCGGGAGGCGGCGGCGGCAACTTCGGCGTCGTCACGCGCTACTGGTTCCGCACCCCCGGCGCCACCGGCAACGACCCGGCCAAGCTGCTGCCCAAGCCGCCCCGCGAGGTGTACCTGGTGGCGCAGGCCTGGCCGTGGGAGAGCATGACGGAGGCGAAGTTCTCCCGGCTGGTGCAGAACTACGCGCGCTGGTTCACCGCGCACAGCGACCCGGGCGCCCCCGAACTGGCCCTGGCCAGCTTCCTCGTGCTGACCCACCGGTCCAACGGCCAGATCGCCATGGTCACCCAGGTCGACGCCACCGTCCCCCAGGCACGCCGGCTGCTCGACGACTACCTCGCCGCGATCGGCGACGGCGTCGACGTGCCGACGGGCGCCGTCACCCGCGGGTTCGCCGAGTTCGGCCCGATGGCCGCGTACGCGGA
The DNA here is from genome assembly GCF_001419695.1 of Streptomyces prasinopilosus. Classification (GTDB taxonomy): domain Bacteria; phylum Actinomycetota; class Actinomycetes; order Streptomycetales; family Streptomycetaceae; genus Streptomyces; species Streptomyces prasinopilosus. The sequence goes on along the minus strand of NZ_LIRG01000530.1, from coordinate 6,279 downwards.
GCCCCGCAAGCTGCGCTGGCTCGAGGCCACCCGCTACCTCGGCACCACCAACACCAACCTCACCGACCCGACCTACCGGCAGGAGTACAAGTCCGCGTACATGCGCGCGGCCTTCCCCGACCGCCAGCTCGCGGCGCTGTACAAGAACCTGACGAGCACGGACGCCGCCCTGCCCGGCGCCTCGATCACCCTCAGCTCCTACGGCGGCGAGGTCAACCGGGTCGCGCCGTCGGCCACCGGCTATCCGCACCGCGAGTCGTTCTTCAAGATGATGTGGATGTCCCTGTGGAACGACCCGGCCGAGGACGCCGCCTACATCGCCTGGAACCGCCGGTGCTACGCGCAGGTCTACGCCGACACCGGCGGGGTGCCCGTGCCCAACGGCGTCACCGACGGCTGCTACGTCAACTACCCGGACAACGACCTGAACGACCCGAAGTTCAACACGTCGTCGACGCCCTGGTACTCGCTCTACTACAAGGACAACTACCCGCGCCTGCAGCAGGTGAAGAAGAAGTACGACCCGAAGGACTTCTTCCGCCACGCCCAGTCCGTCCGTCTGCCCTGACCCGCGCGTGAAGGCCGCCCCGGTGCTCCCGGGGCGGCCTTCACACGCGGACGGGTGCGGGCGTCAGCGCTTGACGGCGAACGTCAGCCCGTCCGCGTAGGGGATCACGCTCAGTTCCACCCGCTCGTCGTGGTGCAGCCGCGGGTTGAAGGCGCGCAGCGCCTGCGTCTCGGAGTCCTGCGCGGACTCGTCGAGCAGGGCGCCGTGCCACAGCACGTTGTCGACGACGACCAGACCGCCGGGGCGCAGCAGCTCGAGCGCGTACTCGTAGTACGCCGTGTAGTTCTCCTTGTCCGCGTCGATGAACACGAAGTCGAACGTGCCGGCGGCGTTCTCCTCCTTCAGCAGCCGGTCGAGGGAGGCCCGGGCGTCGCCGATGCGCAGGTCGACCTTGTCCGCGACGCCGGCCCGCTTGCAGTAGTCGAGCGCCATGGCGCCCCACTCCTCGTTGATGTCCAGTCCCACCACCCGGCCGTCGGCGGGCAGCGCGAGCGCCGTCGACAGCAGGCTGTAGCCGGTGAACACGCCGACCTCGAGCGTCCGCCGGGCCCCGGTCGCCTTCAGCAGGGTCCGCAGGAACTGGCCCTGCTCCGGCGAGATCTGCATCAGGTGCAGCGGCAGCTGCGAGGTCTCCTCGCGCAGCTGCCGCAACAGGTCGGGCTCGCGCAGCGAGACCTCGGCGACGTAGTCCTGGAGTGCGTCGGTCAACTCGACCTGGAGTCTCATGATGGGCCACCTCGTGTCGGGTACTCGAATCCGAGAAGGAATTACAGGCGCCCGCACGCACCGGTGTCAATCATTCACGGCCTCCTGGATATTGCGCAGAAATGTCCCCCGTTTTCCTCGAGCGATCCTTCAGCGGCCACCGGCACAATGCCGCTGAGAGAGCGTCGAATTCGAGGGCTCATTTCTTTTCGAGGAGTGCCGATGGGCGACAGCCAGCGCCGCTTTCGCGACTGCCTCGGCCGGTTCGCCACGGGCGTCACCGTGGTCACCGTCGAACACGGCGGCGGTGGCGTGCACGGCGCCACGGTGGGCTCGTTCACCTCCGTCTCCCTCGACCCCCCGCTGGTGATGGTGTCCCTGGACCGGCGCAGCCGGATGTGCGGCCTGCTCGCGGACGCGCCGTCGTTCGGCGTGAACATCCTCGCCGCACACCAGCAGGACCTGGCCCTGCACTTCGCGGGCCGGCCGCTGCCCGCGGGCACTCCCGTGTCCTGGGACCCCGACGCGGCCGGGCCGCGCCTGGCCGGCTGCGCCGCCCACCTCGACTGCGCGCCCTGGGCCGCGTACGACGGCGGCGACCACGTGCTGCACGTCGGGCGGGTCCGGAGCTTCACGACCCGGGACGCGGAGCCGCTGGTCTTCCACGGCGGGGCCTTCCGCCTCCTGGACACCGCCCCCGGCCACCACGCGTGGGCGGGCACCCTCGACGGGCCCGCGGACGGCGCGTGGGCGTCGGCAGCCGCGGCGCTCCACATCCCGCTGGGTCACTGACCGTCACGACCGGACAAAGGACACACCATGACGCTGCAGCAGGGCGAGGTCTCCGCCTCCGCACCGGCTCCCCGCACCACCCGCCCGCTGACCGGCGACGAGTACCTGGAGAGCCTGCGCGACGACCGCGAGGTCTACATCTACGGCGAACGCGTCGACGACGTCACCAAGCACCCGGCGTTCGCCAACCCCGCCCGGATGACGGCCCGCCTGTACGACGCCCTGCACGACCCGGCCCGCCGCGACGTGCTGACCACCCGCACCGACACCGGGAGCGACGGCTACACCCACAAGTTCTTCCGCACCCCGCGCAGCGTCCAGGACGTCGTCGAGGACCGCGAGGCGATCGCCGAGTGGGCCCGCCTCACCTACGGCTGGATGGGCCGCAGCCCGGACTACAAGGCGGCCTTCCTCGGCACGCTCGGCGCCAACTCCGACTACTACGCGCCGTTCCAGGACAACGCGCGGCGCTGGTACCGCGAGTCCCAGGAGAAGGTGCTGTTCTGGAACCACGCGATCATCCACCCGCCGGTCGACCGGCACCGCCCGTCCGAAGAGGTCAAGGACGTCTTCGTGCACGTGGAGAAGGAGACCGACGCCGGTCTCGTCGTCAGCGGCGCCAAGGTCGTGGCCACCGGCTCGGCCATCACGCACTACAACTTCATCTCGCACTACGGACTGCCGCTCAAGCAGAAGGAGTTCGCGCTCGTCGCGACGATCCCGATGGGGGCGCCCGGCCTGAAGCTGATCTGCCGCCCCTCCTACGCGGCCACGGCCGCCGTCATGGGCAGCCCCTTCGACTACCCGCTCTCCTCGCGCCTGGACGAGAACGACACCATCTTCGTCCTCGACAAGGTGCTCATCCCCTGGGAGAACGTCTTCCTCTACGGCGACGTCGACCAGGTCAACGGGTTCGCCCCGAAGTCCGGCTTCATCCCGCGCCTGACCTTCCACGGCTGCATCCGGCTCGCCGTGAAGATCGACTTCATCGCGGGGCTGCTGGCCAAGGCCGTCGAGATGACCGGCACCAAGGACTTCCGCGGCATCCAGGCCCGGGTCGGCGAGGTGCTCGCCTGGCGCAACATGTTCTGGGCCCTGACCGACGCCGCCGCCCGCAACCCCGAGGAGTGGAAGGACGGCGCCCTGCTGCCGCGCCTCGAGTACGGCATGGCCTACCGCTGGTTCATGACCCTCGGCTACCCCCGCATCAAGGAGATCATCGAGCAGGACGTCGCCAGCGGCCTCATCTACGTCAACTCCAGCGCCGAGGACTTCAAGAACCCCGACGTGCGCCCCTACCTCGACAAGTACGTGCGCGGCTCCAACGGCTACGACGCCGTCAGCCGCGTCAAGCTGATGAAGCTGCTGTGGGACGCGGTCGGCACCGAGTTCGGCGGCCGGCACGAACTGTACGAACGCAACTACTCCGGCAACCACGAGTCGGTGCGCAGCGACATCTTCATGACCCAGATGGAGACGGGCCAGCTGGACGCGTACAAGGGCTTCGCCGAGCAGTGCCTCCAGGAGTACGACCTCGACGGGTGGACGGTCCCCGACCTCGACTCGTTCCACGAGCTGCGCGGCGCCAGGAAGAACTTCTGGCACTGACATGACCTCCGTCCCCCCCGTGGTGCGGCGACGGCCGGGACCGGCCCTCGCCGCCCTCTTCCTCGCCACCTTCGTCATGGGCAGCGCCGAACTCGTCGTCGTCGGCCTGCTGAAACTCGTCGCCGGGGAACTCGCCGTGTCCGTGGACGCGGCGGGCACCCTGGTCACCGCGTACGCGCTGGGCATCTGCCTCGGCGGTCCGCTGCTGACGGCGCTCACCATCCGGATCCGGCGCCGCACCCTGCTGCGGACGTCCCTGGCCTGCTACGTCGCGGGCAACCTGCTGGCCGCCCTGGCCCCGGGCTTCGGCACGCTGCTCGTGGCCCGGGCCGTCACCGGGGCGCTGCAGGGACTGTTCCTCGGGACGGCCTTCACGGTGGCGGCCGCCCTGGTGCCGCCCGAGCGGACCGGGCGCGCGATCTCCGTGGTCTTCGGCGGCATCGCCGTCTCCACCGCGCTCGGCGTTCCGCTCGGCACCCTGGCGGCCCAGCACCTGGGCTGGCGCGCGGCGTTCACGGCCATCGTGGTCCTCGGCGCGCTGGCGCTGCTGGCGACGGCGGTGTGCGTCCCGCCGGTCGACGCCCCGGGCACCGGCGGCCTGTGGGCGCAGTCCCGGCACGCGCTGGCGCCCCGGGTCCTGGCCGTGCTCGGCGTCGGACTCCTGCTGATGGGCGGCCAGTTCGCGGCGTTCACCTACATCACGCCGTTCCTGGAGGACGTCACGGGGGTGTCCGGCACCTGGCTGACCGTCTTCCTCTTCGCCTACGGGGCCGCGACGGCCGCCGGCACGTTCGCGGGCGGCTGGGCCGCGGACCGGGACGCGGCGCGCACGCTCCTCGCGGCGAACCTCGCCCTGGTCGCGGCGCTGGCGGTCCTGCACGTCGCCGGCGCCTCCCGGGTCCTGGTGGCCCTCGCCCTCGTGCTGTGGGGCGTGGTCGGGTTCGGCCTGGTCCCCTCGTTGCAGTACCGGGTCGGCCTGCTGGCCGGTCCCGGACGCGACCTCGCCTCGACGCTGCCGGCGTCCGCGGTCAACGCGGGCATCGCCGCCGGGGCGGTGGCCGGCGGCGCGGCCGTCGCGCACGGCGGTGCGCGGGACGCGGTGCTCACCGGGCTGCTGGTGTGCGCGGCGGCACTGCCGGCGACCTGGGCGTCGGGGCGGCTGCGTCCGGCGGCCGGGCGGCGGCCGGCCCCCGCCGGGGCGGAGTCCCGCTCCCCGGGCTGAGCGGAGTCCCCGCCCCCGGGGGCTGAGCGGCCCCTGCTCCCCGGCCGCCCGCGGCGCCGGGCGGCCGGGGCGCCGGGCGGGCCGGGGCGGCCGGTGCGGGTGGTCCCGTACCCGAGGGGTTCCGTCAGGCGGGCGGCGTGCACGCCGGCACGCCGGGCCGGGGACCGCGGCCCGGCCCGGGCTGCCCGGCCGGGACGACAACCGTCGGCACCGTGCGCCGCATCCGCACGGCGAACGCCGACCGCCGTATGCGCAGGGGCAGTTCGCGGCCGAGCTGCGGCGGTTCCGCCTCGCGCACGGCCACGTCGACGGCGGCGGCGAAGTCCTCGTCCGCGGGCACGAGCCGGGCCTGCCGGAACATCGTGCGGAGCCGGAGCAGCAGAGCCGGCCCCTCGTCCCCCGTCAGCACCCCGCACACGCCCTTGTCCGTCACCGCGACGAGGACCGGCCCCAGCGACGAACCCGCCACCGTGTACCGGATGTCCGTGCCGTCGCCGCCCGCCCGGTACGCCTTCGGGGTCATGCCCAGGATCTCCGGCGCCGCCGCGTAGAAGTGGCCGCCGGAGCCGAACCCCGAGCTGTACACGGCGTCGGCGATCGTCCCGGACAGCGGCAGGGCCTCGCGCACCCGGCGGGCGCGCGCCGCCGCCAGGTAGGCGTGCGGCGTGATGCCGGTGAACGACTTGAACAGGCGGTGGAAGTGGAAGCGGCTGTACCCCACCTTGCGGGCCAGCTCGTCCAGGCTCGGCGGCAGCGGCGCCTCGTCGATGATCCCGCAGGCCCGGGCGACGGCCTCGGCCGCCGCGGCGTGCCGGCCGGAGTCGTCGGGGCAGCAGCGGCGGCACGGGCGGTAGCCCTCGGCGCGGGCGTCCTCCGGGGTCGGGAAGAACCGGACGTTCTCCCGCAGAGCCAGCCTCACCGTGCACGACGGGCGGCTGTACACGCCGGTCGTGGTGACCACGTAGCAGAAGTGGCCGTCCGCGCGGGCGTCCCGGTCCCGCACGGCCTGCCAGCGTGTCTCGTCACAGGTGTACAGCGTTGCGGCGGTCGTCGTCACCGTCATGCTCCGTGCCTTCCGTTCGTCTGAGAGGTCGTTTCTCACGGGTGGTCCGACGGGCGGCGCCCCGGCGGAGGGGAGGCGTCCGCGGGGCGGCGGCCGGTGGCGGACCGGTGACGGACCGGCGGTCGCGGGGCCCCACCGGGACCGGCTCCGGCCGCCCTCGAGCCGGCTCCGGGCCGTGGACGCGGGGTCCGCCGACCGGTCCGCGCGGCCCCGGCCCGGTGCCGCCCGCACGCGGGACCGGACCCGTGCGGTCCCGGCGCCCTCCCGGGCACCGGGCCGGGGAGTCCGCCACCGGGTCGCCGCCGGTGCTCCGGGCCCCGG
>NZ_LIRG01000053.1 GCF_001419695.1 Streptomyces prasinopilosus | reverse complement strand
GAGCAGTGAGGGAACGGGCGTGAACGCGGACGGGGCGCGGAGGTCACCTCCGCGCCCCGTCCGCGTCCGGGTGCTCAGACGCCGTTCGCGGCCGCCGCGCACTCCGCGCAGGTCCCGAAGATCTCCACGGTGTGGGCCACGTTGACGTAGCCGTGCTCGGCGGCGATGGTCTCCGCCCAGGTCTCCACGGCCGGACCCTCGACCTCGACCGCCTTGCCGCAGCCGCGGCAGACCAGGTGGTGGTGGTGGTCGCCGGTGGAGCAGCGGCGGTAGACGGACTCGCCGTCGGCGGTGCGCAGTACGTCCACCTCGCCGGCGTCGGCGAGGGACTGCAGGGTGCGGTAGACGGTGGTGAGTCCGACCGAGTCGCCCTTGTGCTTGAGCACGTCGTGCAGCTCCTGCGCGCTGCGGAACTCGTCGACGTCCTGGAGCGCAGCCGCCACGGCGGCCCGCTGCCTGGTGGCGCGGCCCTTCACGGGCGGTCCAGCGGTGGTCACCGGTTTCCTCCTCAGTCCGACCCTGCTCTGCCGCGGCCATTGTGCCAGGCCGGGCAGGAGGGAGTCAGGCGTCGGCGTTCCCGGGCGGTTTCCGGCCGGCCGGCACCGCGCACTCGGCCGGGTCCGGGGCGGGCCGGGCGGCGGCCAGCGCGCGGGCACGGCGGCGGGCCAGCGGGGTGGCCAGCACGGTCAGCACGATGAACGCGGCGATCGTCAGCAGCACGATCGTCGCCCCGGGCGGCACGTCCTGGTAGTACGAGGTGACCGTGCCGCCGATGGTCACGCTCACGCCGATCGCGACGGCGATGGCGAAGGTGGCGGCGAAGCTGCGGCTGAGCGCCTGGGCGGCGGCCACGGGCACGACCATGAGCGCGCTCACCAGCAGCAGGCCCACCACGCGCATCGCGACGGTGACGGTGACCGCCGCCGTGACGGCGGTGAGCAGGTTCAGGAACCGCACCGGCAGGCCCGTGACCCGGGCGAACTCCTCGTCCTGGCTGACCGCGAACAGCTGGCGGCGCAGACCGACGGTGACCAGCACCACGAACGCGGCCAGCAGGCAGATGGCCGTCACGTCCGACTCGGAGACCGTCGACAGGGAGCCGAACAGGTACGAGGTGAGGTTCGCGTTGGAACCGGTCGGGGCGAGGTTGATGAACATCACGCCGCCCGCCATGCCGCCGTAGAACAGCATCGCGAGGGCGATGTCACCGCGGGCCTTGCCGTACCAGCGGATCAGTTCCATCAGGACGGCGCCGAGGACGGAGACCAGGGTCGCCATCCACACCGGCGACCAGGAGAGCAGGAAGCCGAGGCCGACGCCGGTCATCGCGACGTGCCCGATGCCGTCGCCCATGAGGGCCTGGCGGCGCTGGACGAGGTAGATGCCGACCGCGGGGGCGGTGATGCCGACCAGGACGGCCGCCAGCAGGGCCCGCTGCATGAAGGCGTAGTTCAGGAGTTCCATCGGCAATCAGCTCAGCAGTCCCGTGCGGATCGGTTCGGCGCCCGCCGGTGCGTGCGGGTGCACGTGGTCGTGGCCGGGCAGCGCGTGCTGGCCGACCGCCTCGGGCGGCGGGCCGTCGTGCGTCACGCAGCCGTCGCGCAGGACGACCGCCCGGTCGATCAGGGGCTCCAGCGGTCCCAGCTCGTGCAGGACGAGCAGGACGGTGGTGCCCCGGTCGACCTGCTGGCGCAGGATCCTCGCGAGCACCTCCTGGCTGGCCAGGTCGACGCCCGCCATCGGCTCGTCCAGGATCAGCAGTTCGGGTTCGGCGGCGAGCGCGCGGGCGATCAGCACCCGCTGGTGCTGGCCGCCGGAGAGCGCGTCCACGGAGTCCTTCGCCCGGTCCGCCATGCCGACGAGGTCCAGCGCGCGGCGCACGGCCTCGTGGTCGGCCCTGCGGAACACGCCGAAACGGGTGCGGGAGAGCCGGCCGGAGGCGACCACCTCGGTCAGCGTGGCGGGCACGCCGCCCGCGGCCGTGGTGCGCTGCGGGACGTACCCCACGCGCGCCCAGTCGCGGAACCGCCGCCGGGGGGTGCCGAACAGCTCGATCTCGCCGGCGCCGGCCGGCACCTGGCCGATGACGGCGCGCACGGTCGTCGACTTGCCGGAGCCGTTGGCGCCGAGCAGGGCGACGACCTCGCCGCGGCGCACGGTGAGGTCGATGCCGCGCAGGACGGGGCGCGCGCCCAGCTCGGCGTGGACGCCCCGCAGGGATATGACGGCCTCGGCCCCCGGCGCCGGCGGGGTGGATCCGGTCTTCGTGCTCATGCTGCCGCCCTCCGATGGGTCGGTCGGCCGGCCGGGCGGCGGGTCACGCGGATCCCAGAGCCGTCTGCAGGGCCTTCAGGTTGGACTCCATGACCTCGAAGTAGTCGTCGCCGCGGGAGGCGTCGGTGATGCCCTCGAGCGGGTCGAGGACGTCCGTCCTCAGTCCGGCGTCCTTGGCGACCGTCTTCGCGGTGTCGTCACTCACCAGTGTCTCGTAGAAGACGGTGCTCACGCCGTCGGCCTTCGCGGTCCGGGTGAGCTCCTTCACGCGGGCCGCGCTGGGCTCGGACTCGGGGTCGAGGCCGTTGATGGCCTCCTCGCTCAGGCCGTAGCGCTCGGCGAAGTAGCCGAAGGAGGCGTGGGTGGTGATGAAGACGTCGGTCTTGCGGTCCTTCAGGCCCGCCTCGAGCGTGGCGTCCAGCTCGTTCAGCTCGCCGACGAGGGTCTCGGTGTTCTTCCGGTAGTCGGCGGCGTGGTCGGGGTCGGCCTTCTCGAAGGCCTTGCCGACGCCCTCGGCGACCTCGGCGTACTTGACCGGGTCGAGCCAGACGTGGGGGTCCTTGCCGCCCTCGGTCCCGTGGCTGTGGCCCTCGTGCCCGTCCTCGTCCTCGTGGGCGTGGTCCTCGCCCTCGTGCCCGTCCTCGTGGCCGTGCCCGGCGCCGTGCGCCTCCAGGGCGGTCAGGGTGGCGGCGTCGATCTTCGTCTTCACACCGGACTGGCCGATGGCCTCGTCGACGGTGGGCTGCAGGCCCTTGAGGTGGAGCGCCGCGTCGGCCTCCTCGAGCTGCGCGGTCTGCTTGGCGCTGATCTCCAGGTCGTGCGGCTCCTGGCCGGGCTGGGTCAGGCTGGTGACGTTCACGTGGTCGCCGCCGATCCGCTCGGCCAGGAACGCCATCGGGTAGAAGGAGGCGACGACGTCGAACTTGTCGGTGCTGCCCGCCGCGGCGCTGCCGGAGGAGCAGGCGGACAGGGTGCCCAGGGCGAGCGCGGTGACCGCGGTCACCGC
>NZ_LIRG01000529.1 GCF_001419695.1 Streptomyces prasinopilosus | reverse complement strand
CCCGGCGCATGCCGTGCCGCCAGGCGAACATGGGCGCGGCCGTGATCAGCAGGGCGAACGTCGCCCAGACGACCATCGCCGGGTGCGCGTTCCCTTGGACGAAGCCGGCGGTGAGGGAGCCGCCGAAGACCAGGATGAAGTACCAGTGGTACCGGAAGGTGCCGAACCAGGTGTCCGGGCTGGCCGAGTCGCCCTTGGGCGTCACCACGAACCTGCTCTTGCGGCGCAGGACGGAGTCGATCAGCGCCTTCGCGTAGAGCGGCGCCGACAGCGCGGACATGACCATGCCGGCCACGCCGCCCGAGCCCTCCGGCTCGTGCGGGGAGACGTTGTGGCGGCGGTTCCAGACGTAGAGGCCGATCTGGAGCGCGGAGGCGTTGCCGTAGAGCATCAGCCAGACCGCGGGGTCGATGTTCACACCCGAGGCGCCCAGGCCCAGGAACAGCGCACAGCTCAGTGCGGCCAGGATCCAGTTGAGGGCCGACATCGGGTAGAAGATGATCATCATGGTGTAGTTGAAGAGCTTGCTCGGCGGCAGCGAGTACCAGCCCTTCCAGTACTGCTTGAGGATCGTCTCGTACGTCCCCCGCGACCAGCGCATCTGCTGGGTGAAGAAGTCCGTCCAAGCGTTGGGGCCCTCGCCGACCGCGAGCACGTCCGGGGTGTAGACCGAGCGCCACTTCCTCCCCGTCGCCGGGTTCTTGGTGCGGTGCATCTCGAAGCCGGTCGCCATGTCCTCGGTGATCGAGTCGTACAGGCCGCCGATCTGCTGGAGCGCCTTGATGCGCACGGCGTTGGACGTGCCGACGAACATGGGGGAGCCGTAGCGGTTGCCGGCCCGCTGGATCAGCGCGTGGAAGAGGAACTGCTGCGACTCGGCGGCCTTGGTGACGAAGTTGTCGTAGTTCCCGTAGACCTGCGGGCCGATGACGAAGCCGACGTCCGGGTCGCGGAAGAAGCCGAGCATCCGCTCCAGGTAGTTCGGCAGCGGGACGTGGTCGGTGTCCACCGAGGCGAAGTACTCGTAGTCGTCGCCGTGCGCGTCGAGCCAGGCGTTGTAGTTGCCGTGCTTGGTCCTGGCGCGGTGCGGGCCCTCGGCCCGGTTCCACTTCGCTACGCCCTTGCGGGAGAAGTGGTGCACCCCGAGGCGTGCGCAGACCTCTTTGACCTCGGGGTCGTCGCCCTCGTCGAGCAGCCAGACGTGCAGCGTGCCCCGGTGGCGGATCCTGACGGCCGCCTCCAGGGTCTTCGTCACCATCTCCAGCGGCTCCTTGCCGGGCACGAAGGAGGTGAGGAAGGCGACCCGGGTGCCGGTCTCGGGCACCACGGGGACCGGGTCGCGGGCGACCAGCGTGGCGTGCGCGTTGGACAGCACGTTCAGGCAGCGGAAGAGCTCGATCAGGCCGATCGAGACGAGCATGACGACGTCGAGGGCGGGCAGCCAGTCGAACGCCGGGTAGTCGCGCTCCGTCCAGTGCGCGGGCTGGAGCAGCCACACCAGCAGCACCACCGACAGCAGGGGGGCCGCGGCCAGCATCAGCGCGACGCGGACGCGGTGCGGTTCCTGCGAGATCAGCGAGCGGTACCGCACCGAGTACGGCTTGTTCGGATCGGGCTGGGTGAGGGGCCCCGCGAGCCGGCTGTAGTGCTCGTAGTCGTACCTCGGCAGGGTCTTCTTGATCCGGCGGAAGGCGCCCGTGTTCCCGGTCCGGTGCGCAGGCACCCTGAGCCGGGTGGTCCGGGACGGGTCGTCGTCCCTCCGGGCGCCCGACGGCGTCGACGTCATGAGTGTCATCCCCCCGTACACGGTCGTGCCGCGTGGTTCGTCGCTTCTTCCCGCCCGTGTCCGGTCCCCCTGAACCGGCCAGGGCGTGTCAATGGTGGATCGCTGTCACCACGGCACCCACACCATATAGACACGGTGCAGCGCTCCCTGCGGTTGCGCGACGCGTCCCCCGCGGCATCACCCGGAGGGCGGGACGCCCTGTCCCGCACCGTTCGCAACCGGTCTTCCGCCCCCCAACGGCCGCGCCTCCGCGGCATCGTGAAGGAACCAGGTTGGACGGGTTTCGTCATGATCGCAAGGTGTGAAATTTAGTGCTCATTGGTCATATGTTCCCATCGTGCTCCCTGAGGGGGACGCCTGGGGCTCGTGTTCCATACGGGGGACACGGAGGGGATGCTCAACGAGCGCGAGAGGATTTCCGGCCAAAAGCAACGGGCCCCTCGGTGACGAGGAGCCCGTGCTGTCGGTGCGCCGCCAGGGACTCGAACCCCGGACCCGCTGATTAAGAGTCAGCTGCTCTAACCAACTGAGCTAGCGGCGCTCGCTGACCCCGCCACTCTACCGGATCCCGCGGGGTACTCCCGACCACCGGCCGGGCGCGGGGTCCCGGATCCCGTCCGCCGCCGGTGACCGCGCCGGTGCGCTTACATCATTCGGACCGTCAGAGTGCGCTCTCCGTGGACGGTTGAGAAGCTCGCTTTTATGCACAGACGTGACTTATTTCACCGGACATGTGATCGGACGTGTGGCCGGAATTGTGAGGGGAGTCGCATGAAGCGCTCGGACCGTCCGGGCCCGCCGAACCGCTCGGACCGCCCGGACCGCTCGGGCCGCCCGGCCCGTCCGGACGG
>NZ_LIRG01000528.1 GCF_001419695.1 Streptomyces prasinopilosus | reverse complement strand
TGTGCGTTCTGGGCGCCCGGGCCCGTCACCGCACCGGGCGCCCAGAACGCACAGAGGCCCCGCCGTCCCATACGGGACGGCGGGGCCTCTGACGATCACCGGTTCCGGCGCCGCCGGGCGCCTCAGGTCGTCGACCGGCGCCTGCGCGCCCCCGGGCGCCGTTCGCTCGGCCGGGTCACCGGGTCGCCGGCCTCCAGGGCGGCCAGTCGGCGGCGGGCGCCGAAGTCGGCCAGGGCCTCCGCCAGCTTGTGCACCGACGGTTCCGGCGCCATGACGTCGACCCGCAGCCCGTGCTCCTCGGCCGTCTTCGCCGTCGCCGGGCCGATGCAGGCGATGACCGTCACGTTGTGCGGCTTGCCCGCGATGCCGACCAGGTTCCGCACCGTCGACGACGAGGTGAAGAGCACCGCGTCGAAGCCGCCGCCCTTGATCGCCTCGCGGGTCTCCGCGGGCGGCGGCGAGGCGCGCACCGTGCGGTAGGCGGTGACGTCGTCGACCTCCCAGCCCAGGTCGATGAGGCCGGCCACCAGCGTCTCGGTGGCGATGTCCGCACGCGGCAGGAACACCCGGTCGATCGGGTCGAAGACCGGGTCGTAGGGCGGCCAGTCCTCCACGAGCCCGCGAGCCGACTGCTCACCGCTCGGGACCAGGTCCGGCCGCACGCCGAAGTCGATCAGCGCCTTGGCGGTCTGGTCGCCCACCGCGGCGACCTTGATCCCGGCGAACGCGCGGGCGTCGAGGCCGTACTCCTCGAACTTCTCCCGCACCGCCTTGACCGCGTTGACCGAGGTGAAGGCGATCCACTCGTAGCGGCCCGTCACCAGGCCCTTGACCGCGCGTTCCATCTGCTGCGGGGTACGCGGCGGTTCCACGGCGATGGTCGGCACCTCGTGCGGCACCGCGCCGTAGGAGCGCAGCTGGTCGGAGAGCGACGCCGCCTGCTCCCTCGTCCGCGGCACGAGCACCTTCCAGCCGAACATCGGCTTGGACTCGAACCACGACAGACGGTCGCGCTGGGCGGGCGCGGAACGCTCACCGACCACGGCTATGACCGCCCGGCCGCCCTCGGGCGACGGCAGCACCTTCGCCTGCTTCAGCGTCTGCGCGATCGTGCCGAGCGTCGCCGTCCAGGTGCGCTGCCGCGTCGTCGTGCCCGCGACCGTCACCGTCAGCGGGGTGTCGGGCTTGCGACCGGCGGACACCAGTTCGCCCGCCGCCGCGCCCACCGAGTCGAGCGTCGTGGAGACGACCACCGTCCCGTCCGACGCCCCGACCTCGGTCCAGCACCGGTCGGACGCGGTGCGCGCGTCCACGAACCGCACGTCCGCGCCGTGCGCGTCCCGCAGCGGCACACCGGCGTACGCGGGCACGCCGACCGCGGCCGCGACACCGGGGACGACCTCGAAGGGCACCCCCGCCGCCACGCACGCCAGCATCTCCTCGGCGGCGTACGCGTCGAGGCCGGGATCACCGGACACCGCACGCACGACCCGCCTGCCGCCCCGCGCGGCCTCCATGACAAGATGTGCCGCATCCCGCACCGCGGGTGCGCCTACGGTTGTTGACGCACCGTCAACAACCGTGAGCTGAGGCGTGCCTGTGCCCGGAGCGGACGGCGCGGAGGAACCCGCCGAGTCCGTTTCCGTGGGCACCTCGGCGACGCCCTGCCTGGCATGTCGGCGTACGACGCCGAGCACCTCGTGCTCGGCGACGAGGACGTCCGCGTTCGCCAGCGCCTCGACGGCGCGCAGAGTCAGCAGTCCCGGATCCCCGGGTCCGGCACCGAGGAAGGTGACGTGCCCGTGTTCCGGAGGGGGTGGAAGGGTGGTGGGGCTCACTGTGCTCGCTCCCCCATCAGACCGGCCGCACCCTGCGCGAGCATCTCGGTGGCGAGTTCGCGACCGAGCGCCATCGCCGCCTCGTGCGTCCCGGGTACGGGACCGGTGGTGGACAACTGCACCAGCGTGGTGCCGTCGGTCGTGCCGACGACGCCCCGCAGGCGCATTTCCTTGACATTCGGCCCGTCCGTCAGAAGATCGGCCAGCGCCCCCACAGGGGCGGTGCAGCCGGCCTCCAGGGCGGCGAGCAGAGACCGCTCGGCCGTCACGGCGGCCCGCGTGAACGGGTCGTCGAGCTCGGCGAGCGCGGCGATCAGCTCCGTGTCGCGCACGGAACACTCGACCGCCAGTGCCCCCTGGCCGGGGGCGGGCAAAACCGTGTCGACCGACAGGAAGTCGGTCACCTCGTCGCTGCGTCCGACCCGGTTCAGGCCGGCGGCCGCCAGCACGACGGCGTCCAGCTCACCGTTGGTGACGTACCCGATCCGGGTGTCGACGTTCCCGCGGATCGGCACCGTCGTGACGTCCCGGCCGTGGGCCGCCGCGTACGCGTTCAGCTGGGCCATGCGGCGTGCCGAGCCGGTGCCGATGCGGGCGCCGCTCGGGAGGTCGGTGAGCTTGAGCGCGTCCCGTGCGATGAGGACGTCCCGCGGGTCCTCGCGCACCGGTACGGCGGCCAGGACCAGCTCGTCGTGCGGCGCGGTCGGCAGGTCCTTCAGCGAGTGCACCGCGAAGTCCACCTCACCGCGCACCAGCGCCTCGCGCAGCGCGGCCACGAAGACGCCGGTCCCGCCGATCTGCGCGAGGTGCTCGCGCGACGTGTCGCCGTACGTGGTGATCGGGACGAGCTCGACAGGCCGTCCGGTCACCTGGCTCACGGCATCCGCCACCTGCCCGGACTGGGCCATGGCGAGCTTGCTCCGCCTGGTCCCGAGCCTCAGTGCCTTTCCAGTCATGCCGGCCCTCGGTTCTCTGCGATGTTCGCGATGGTCGCGTTCTTCGCGTTCTTCTCGTTGCTTTCCTCGGCTCGGGAGACGGAGGCCACCGTCTCGGGGTCGAGGTCGAACAGGGTGCGCAGCGCGTCCGCGTACCCGGCGCCGCCGGGTTCGGCCGCGAGCTGCTTGACCCGCACGGTCGGTGCGTGCAGCAGCTTGTCGACCACCCGCCGTACGGTCTGGGTGATCTCCGCGCGATGCTTGTCGTCCAGGCCGGGCAGCCGGCCCTCGAGGCGGGCGATCTCGCCGGCCACCACGTCCGCGGCCATGGTGCGCAGGGCGACCACGGTCGGCGTGATGTGCGCGGCCCGCTGTGCCGCTCCGAAAGCCGCCACCTCATCGGAGACGATACGCCGGACCTGGTCCACGTCGGCAGCCATCGGAGCGTCCGCGGACGCCTCCGCGAGCGTCTCGATGTCCACCAGCCGCACCCCGGCGAGGCGGTGCGCGGCGGCGTCGATGTCGCGGGGCATCGCGAGGTCGAGCAGGTGGAGCACGGGTTCCGGACGCGGCGGCTCGGCCGCCGGCTCCGGACGGCGCCGCTCGGGGATCCGGCCGGCGCTCGCCGCGGTCGCGGCCAGCGCGCCGATCAGCTCGGGGTCCGTCCCCTCCGCGTCGACGCCGCGGCGGCCGGCCCTGCGGCGGTCGACGGCGCTGCCCGCGGCCCACGTCGCGTGCTGCTCCAGCGTCGCCGCGTCCATGCCGGCGACGGCCGCCTCACCCATCACGGAGAAGCCGGGCGGCACGGAGGTCAGGTCCAGCGGGCAGTCCTCGTCGGTACCGGTGCTCACGGGGGGCAGGGGCGCCGTCCGCGCCTCCGGCACCTCGCCGCGCACGGCGTCCGGCACCTCGTCGCGCGGCGCCTCCGGCTGCGCCCCGATCCGGCCCTCGACACCGGCGGCGATCGCACCGGCGGTGAGGACGAGCCCGGTCGCGCCCGTGCAGGAGACGACGACGTCGGCACGTGTCAGCTCGAACGGCACCGATCCCATCGGTACGGCGCGGGCCGACACGCCCGTGCCGTCGTCCTCGGCCGGACGCCCCCCGTACTGCTCCCCGAGCAGCGCCGCGAGGCGCTCGGCACGGTCGGCGGTGCGGTTGGCGATCACTATCTCGGAGACCCCGGCCCGCGCGAGCGTGGCCGCGGCCAGCGACGACATCGAACCGGCGCCTATGACCAGGGCCTTCTTGCCCCGCGCCCAGGCCGGGACGGGGGTGCCGAGGGCCAGCTGCTCCAGGCCGAAGCTGACCAGGGACTGCCCGGCGCGGTCGATGCCGGTCTCCGAGTGGGCACGCTTGCCGACCCGGAGCGACTGCTGGAACAGGTCGTTCATCAGCCGGCCGGCGGTGTGCAGTTCCTGCGCACGCGCCAGCGAGTCCTTGATCTGGCCGAGGATCTGCCCCTCGCCCACCACCATCGAGTCCAGTCCGCAGGCCACCGAGAACATGTGGTGGACGGCCCGGTCCTCGTAGTGCACGTAGAGATGGGGGGTGAGTTCCTCCAGGCCGACCCCGCTGTGCTGGGCCAGCAGCGTGGACAGCTCGGCGACACCGGCGTGGAACTTGTCCACGTCGGCGTACAGCTCGATGCGGTTGCAGGTGGCCAGCACCGCGGCCTCGGTGGCCGGCTCGGCGGCGACCGCGTCCTGCAGCAGCTTGGTCTGCGCGTCCAGGCTCAGCGAGGCCCGGTCCAGCACGCTGACCGGTGCGCTGCGGTGGCTCAGTCCGACGACGAGGAGGCTCATGTCGGCATCACGGCGGGCACGTCCCCGTCGGGTCCCTGGTCGGCGGCGGGCTCCCGGCCGGCGGCGGCGCCCCGGCGCACGGCAGCGGTCTCCTGGCGGGAGGCGGCGGCCGGGACGACGGCCCCGGCGGCCAGCTCGCCGGCCTTGCGCTGCTCGTGGAAGGCGAGGATCTGCAGTTCGATGGAGAGGTCCACCTTGCGCACGTCGACGCCGTCCGGAACGGACAGCACGGTCGGCGCGAAGTTCAGGATGGAGGTGACCCCCGCGGCGACGAGGCGTTCGCAGACCTGCTGGGCGGCGCCGGCGGGCGTCGCGATGACGCCGATCGACACGCCCTCGTCCTGGATGATCTTCTCGAGTTCGTCGGTGTGCTGCACCGGGATCCCGGCGACGGGCTTTCCGGCCATCGCGGGATCGGCGTCTATGAGCGCGGCGACCCGGAACCCGCGGGAGGCGAACCCGCCGTAGTTGGCGAGCGCGGCACCGAGGTTTCCGATACCGACGATCACAACCGGCCAGTCCTGGGTCAGGCCGAGTTCACGGGAGATCTGGTACACGAGATACTCGACGTCGTAGCCGACGCCCCGGGTCCCGTAGGAGCCCAGGTAGGAGAAGTCCTTGCGCAGCTTCGCGGAATTGACGCCCGCGGCGGCCGCCAGCTCCTCCGAGGAGACCGTGGGCACCGAACGCTCGGAGAGCGCGGTGAGGGCGCGGAGGTACAGCGGAAGCCTGGCGACGGTGGCCTCGGGAATTCCTCGGCTACGGGTCGCCGGTCGGTGAGTTCGGCCAGTTGCCACGGTGCTCCTGCGGGTAGAGCGGGGCTTCAGGCGGTCATACGTCCCCGGACCGCCCCGTCGAATGCAGGCTATGCCTTTGTGAACGCGTGCACAAAGATGGTGTCCGTTTTGTCCACCCAAAGTGACCGGGGTCACGCGCCCCCGGCGCACGCGTACGGAACCGGCGCGCGAGCACCATCGCTCCCTTTGTTCTGGGGGCAAAACCGCACACTCTCCTCTGTGTATCCCGCCCCCGAGACCTAGCCGCCATCGATCCTAAGCGACTTTCCCGTCGCTTTGTACTGGTCGGTCAGTCCCACTCTCAGTCGGTCAGGGCCTTGCGGAGGCGGACCTCGTCGACGCGCCAGAACGTGTGCTGGCGGCCGTCGACGAGAACCACGGGAATCTGCTCCCAGTACTGCTCGTGCAGGGCCGGGTCCCGGGTGATGTCCTTCTCCTCCCACGCGACCCCGAGGTCACCGCACACCCCCTCCACCACGGCCCGGGCGTCGTCGCACAGATGACAGCCGGGCTTGCCCACGAGGGTGACGAGACGATCCTGCGGAGCCTTGCGGCGGAAGAGCGGACTCATACCGGCCATTCTCACCCCGCGACGGGACGGGGGAACCCCTCCGCCCCCACCGCTTCCCGGTGGGCCGGGAGGGGTGC
>NZ_LIRG01000527.1 GCF_001419695.1 Streptomyces prasinopilosus | reverse complement strand
GGCCTGGTCGGCGAGTCCGGCTGCGGGAAGACCACCCTCGGACGCTCGGTGCTGCGGCTCGTGGACATCACCGAGGGGTCGGTCGTCCTCGACGGCACCGACCTGGCGAAGCTGCCGAACGAGGAGATGCGCCGCTTCCGGCGCCGGCTCCAGATGGTCTTCCAGGACCCGCTGGGCTCGCTCAACCCCCGGCAGAACATCGAGTCGATCCTGTCCGAGGGCATGGTCGCCCACGGCATCGGCAAGAACCAGGAGGAGCGCCGCGAGAAGATCAAGGCGATCCTGGAGCGGGTCGGCCTGCCCTCCAACGCGCTGGCCCGCTACCCGCACGAGTTCTCCGGCGGCCAGCGCCAGCGCATCGGCATCGCCCGCGCGCTGGTCCTCGAGCCGGACGTGATCATCTGCGACGAGCCGGTCTCCGCGCTCGACGTGTCGATCCAGGCCCAGGTCGTCAACCTGCTGGAGGAACTCCAGGAGGAACTCGGCCTGACCTACCTGGTGATCGCCCACGACCTCGCGGTCGTGCGGCACATCTCCGACGTGATCGGCGTCATGTACCTGGGCTCGCTGGTCGAGGAGGCGCCGAGCGACACGCTGTACGCCGAGCCCAAGCACCCGTACACCAAGGCCCTGATGTCGGCCGTGCCGGTGCCGGACCCGGAGGTGGAGGACCGCCGCGAGCGCATCCTGCTCACCGGCGACCTGCCCTCCCCGGCGAACCCGCCCAGCGGCTGCCGCTTCCACACCCGCTGCCCCTGGGCCCAGGCCGAGAAGTGCGCCACCGAACGGCCGGAGCTGAAGGACGTCGGCGGCGGCCACCGGGTGGCCTGCCACTACACCGCCGAGATCGCGTCGGGGAAGCTGGCGCCGACCCGGCCGACGGGCATCGAGGCCGTCACGGAGACCGAGGAAGCGCTGGTGGAGCGGACCGAGGGCGAGGCGGAGGTCCCCGCCGCGCTCCTGCCGGCCGACTCGACGACCAAGCCGGACGCCCCGGCGGTCAAGGAGAAGGTCCCCGCGGCGGCCGAGACCCCGGGCGACCCGACGGCCGACGCCGTCGCGAAGGACCGGGACGCCGCGGCGCCGGAGGCGCCCGGCAAGGGCCCGGCCGGGACCGACTGACGGACCGCCGCACCCCTCGGACTCCCGGGGCACCGGACGGAGCTGAACCGTCCGGTGCCCCGAGGGCTCCCCGGGCCGCACGTCCGTGCCACCCCTCGCCTTGCTTTGCAAGGCGAGGGGTTCTTTTTGAGTGAGAATGTGAAAGTGCTCCAGCAACTCTTCAGCCCGTCCCTCCTGCACGCGCTCGACCTGATAGGCATCTTCGTCTTCGCGATCTCGGGCGCCCTGCTGGCGGTCCGCAAGAACCTCGACGTCTTCGGCATCGCGGTCCTCGCCGAGGCCACCGCCCTGGGCGGCGGGCTCTTCCGCGACGTGGTCATCGGCGCCGTGCCGCCCGCCGCCTTCACGGACCTCGGGTACTTCGTGACCCCCCTGCTGGCCGTGGTGCTGGTCTTCTTCCTCCACCCGCACGTCGAGCGCATCCAGAACGCCGTCAACTTCTTCGACGCCGCCGGCCTCGGGCTCTTTTGCGTCGTCGGCACCGCCAAGGCGTACGACTACGGGCTCGGCCTGACCGCCTCCGCCTGCCTGGGACTGGTCACCGCGGTGGGCGGCGGTGTGCTGCGGGACGTGCTCGCCAACGAGGTGCCCTCGCTGCTGCGCTGGGACCGCGACCTGTACGCCGTACCGGCGATGGTCGGCGCCACCATGGTGGCCCTGTGCATCCGGTTCGACGTGCTGAACGCGTTCACCAGCACCCTCGCCGTGATCACGGCCTTCGTGCTGCGCCTGCTGGCGCTGCGGTACCACTGGCGGGCGCCCCGCGCGTGGCAGCGCCGCTCGACGGTCCGCGAGGAGGAGTAGGGCAAGGGCGGGAAAGAGGGAAGGGAGCGGCACAGCGGACGGGAGGACGAGCGGACAGAGCCCAAAGCTACCGCTTAGTAGGTGTCTCTTGTACTGTTCACCCATGCCAGAAGCAGCCTCCGCCCCGGCCGTCCGGGCCGTCATCGGCGACAGTGAGTTCGACCGCGACACCGCGGTCACGCCCCGCGAGCCGGGTGTCTACGACATCGACCTCTCCGCCGGCTGGACGATCATCAGCGCCGTCAACGGCGGCTACCTGCTGGCCGTCCTGGGCCGCGCCCTCGCCGACACCCTGCCGCACGCGGACCCGTTCACCCTCTCCGCGCACTACCTGACCGCCTCCCAGCCGGGCCCGGCGGTCGTGCGGACCCAGACCGTCCGCACCGGACGCACCCTCTCGACCGGGCAGGCGTCCCTCTTCCAGACCGACGGCCAGGGCCGTGAGGTCGAGCGCATCCGCCTCCTGGCCTCCTACGGCGACCTGGACGCCCTCCCCGACGACGTCCGCACGTCGGCCGTGCCGCCCGCGATCCCGCCCATGGACCAGTGCTTCGGCCCCGAGGACGGCCCCGCCCCCGTCGACGGCAGCTCCGCCATCACGGACCGGCTGATGCTCAAGCTCGACCCCTCGACCCTCGGCTGGGCCCTCGGGAAGCCCTCCGGCAAGGGGGAGATGCGGGCCTGGTTCGGGCTCGCCGACGGCCGGGACCACGACCCGCTCTCCCTGCTCCTCGCGGTGGACGCGCTGCCCCCCACCGCCTTCGAACTCGGACTCAAGGGCTGGGTGCCCACGGTCGAGCTGACGGTGCACGTCCGCTCCCGCCCGGCGCCCGGCCCGCTGCGGGTCTCGATCACCACCCGCAACCTCGCCGGAGGCTTCCTCGAGGAGGACGCCGAGGTCTGGGACAGCGCGGACCGGCTGGTCGCCCAGTCCCGTCAGCTCGCCCGGGTGCGCCTGGGCTGAACGGCCCCCGGGACGCGGCCGGACGCCGGTCGGCCGCGTCGCGTCCCGGCCCGCCGTACCGGTGCCGGCCGTACCGGTACGGTCCCCCGCCGGGCACGCCTTCGGCGGGGGCCGCCTCGCCGGCCCGGCGTCCCGGCCGGTGCGGGCGGCCGACGCCGATCAGCCGCGGCCGGCGGGCCGCCGTCGACGCCGCGCGCTCCTGCCTCCGGGCCCGTTCTCCGGGGCCCGCTGCCGGTGCCTCCAGGGACCCCGGAAGAGACGTCCCGTGGTGATCCTCCGGTCGACGTGGCGCTGGGCCGGCACCGGCGGGCCGTCCTCGCTCCGGCCCG
Source organism: Streptomyces prasinopilosus (assembly GCF_001419695.1). Taxonomy (GTDB): domain Bacteria; phylum Actinomycetota; class Actinomycetes; order Streptomycetales; family Streptomycetaceae; genus Streptomyces; species Streptomyces prasinopilosus. The sequence goes on along the minus strand of NZ_LIRG01000527.1, from coordinate 3,280 downwards.
CGGACACCGGATCCCCAGCCCGCGTCCGTACGACCTCCCCGGGGAACCGGGCGAGCCGGTCGCGGATCGCCTCCCGGACCGCCGCACCCCGCCGTGCCGTTCGCGGACGACGAACCGCACGTGAACCGGGTGCCGGCCCACGTGCCCGGCGACCGGCTCCACGGCACGCGTGCTCCCCGGCGTCACCGGTCACCGGCACCGCCGTCCCGATCGACGGGTGCGGGCCCTCGAACGCCTCCCCGACCGGCACCACGCCGAGATCCCCGACCGGTCGGAAGTGCCGGTGGAAGGCGGCCGGGGCGATCCCCACGGCCCGGGTGGCCTCACGCGGTCCCGGGCTGCCGAGGCCCCGCTCCTCGGATCGCACGACGCGGTGCCGTACGCCGGGTGTTTGGACCAGCCGGTCAGTGAACACCCGTACCGTCATCGTTCGCCGGCCGTCGCACCGGGGAGCGAGCACCGGAGGGAACCCGGACCGAACCCGACCCCGAAGCCTGGAGGATCCGACCCGTGCTGTTCCTCGTCGCCGCGCTTCTGCTGATGGGCGTCGTCCTGGGCACCGTGGCCCACGCGCCTCTGACCGTCTCCGTGGCCGGAGGCGTCGTCGTCGCCGTCTGGCTCACCGTCTTCGCCCTGCGCGAGCGCCACGGCCGCGCCCGCCGGGAGGGCTGAACGCCATGCGCCCCACCGCACCGGCCACCCACCGGGCAACGCCCCACCGGGCCGCCGCCGGCGCCCGGGTCCGGGCCGCCGTCCGGGACGCCGACGGCATGGCCGTCGCGTCCTTCGTGCTGGGCCTGCTGGGTCTGCTCGTCCTCAACGTCGTTCTCGGGCCGATCGCCATCGCGCTGGCCGCCACCGCCCTGCGCCGGGGCACGACCCGGCGCGGACGCGCCTGCCTGGGCCTCGGCCTGGGCGTCGCCGACCTGCTGGTCCTGCTGGCGTTGATGCGGATGAACGACACGATCTCCTGGAACCTCTGAGCCCGCGGGGAGCCGTCCCGGCCGACCGCGCCCCGACGGCTCCGGCCGCGGCCCGTAGAATCGGCCCCACCATGGCTTACCTCGACCACGCCGCGACCACCCCGATGCTTCCCGAGGCGATCGAGGCACTCACCGCGCACCTCGGCGTCACCGGCAACGCCTCCTCCCTGCACGCCGCCGGCCGGCGGGCCCGCCGGAGTGTCGAGGAAGCCCGCGAAGCCCTCGCCGAAGCCCTCGGCGCCCGTCCCAGCGAGGTGGTCTTCACCTCCGGCGGCACCGAGGCCGACAACCTCGCCGTGAAGGGCCTGTACTGGGCCCGGCGCGACGCCGAACCGGCCCGCACCCGGGTCCTCGCCAGTCCCGTCGAGCACCACGCCGTCCTGGACGCCGTCCACTGGCTCGGCGAGCACGAGGGCGCCGTCGTCGAGTACCTGCCGGTCGACTCCCACGGCCGGGTCCACCCGGACGCCCTGCGCGAGGCGATCGCCCGCGACCCCGACGACGTGGCCCTGGCCACCGTGATGTGGGCCAACAACGAGATCGGGACGATCCTGCCGATCCGTGAACTCGCCGCCGTGGCCGCAGAGTTCGGTGTCCCGCTGCACTCCGACGCCGTACAGGCCTTCGGCCAGGTGCCCGTGGACTTCGCCTCCTCCGGACTCGCCGCGATGACCGTCTCGGGCCACAAGATCGGCGGCCCGTACGGCATCGGGGCGCTGGTCCTGGGCCGCGAGCACACCCCCGTGCCGGTGCTGCACGGCGGTGGTCAGGAGCGGCACGTCCGCTCCGGCACGCTCGACGTGCCCGCCGTCGCCTCCTTCGCCGTCGCCGGCCGGCTCGCCGCCGAGCAGCGGGAACGGTTCGCCCGCGAGATCGGCGCGCTCCGCGACGACCTGGTCGCCGCGGTCCGCGAGGCCGTCCCGGACGCCGTCCTCGGCGGTGACCCCGCGCCCGGGGGACGGCTTCCGGCCAACGCCCACTTCACGTTCCCCGGCTGCGAGGGCGACTCCCTGCTGCTCCTGCTCGACGCCCAGGGCATCGAGTGCTCCACCGGCTCCGCCTGCACCGCAGGCGTCGCCCAGCCCAGCCACGTCCTCCTGGCCGTCGGCACCGACCCGGACCTGGCCCGCGGCACCCTCCGCTTCTCCCTCGGCCACACCTCCACCCGGGCCGACGTCGAAGCCCTGGCCAAGGCCATCGGGCCGGCGGTGGAACGCGCGCGGGCGGCGGGACTGTCCTGATCCCCCCGAGTGACCCCCCTGGACACGACGAGGACCTACGAGACGGGTTCCCTTCGCCGGTATGACCCGGATCAGGTGACTAGGGGTCGCCTTCCGGTCCTTCGACCTTCCGGCCTCTCAGCCCGACCGTCGACGTCGGCACCAGCGGAAGCCGAAACCTCGCGCTGCAGTCGGCTACTCCGGTCGAACTCCCTCACTCGTCCCGTAGGCCTGTTCCCATCATAGGACGCCCCTTTCCTGAGGGAAGAGGGTGGTTCGATATTTTTCGTCCGATTTTTCGGGTGGCGGGATCAGGCCGTCGCCGTGCGCGCCCGGCGCACGAGCTTCATGTAGCGGTCCCAGTCCCAGTGCGGGCCCGGGTCGGTGTGGTCCGTGCCCGGCACCTCGATGTGACCGATGATGTGCTTCCGGTCGACGGGGATGTCGTAGCGCGCGCAGATCCGGGCCGTGAGGCGGGCCGAGGCCTCGTACATCTCGTCCGTGAGGTCCTGCGGCCGGTCCACGAACCCCTCGTGCTCGATGCCGATGCTGCGCTCGTTGTAGCCGCGGTTGCCCGCGTGGTAGGCCACGTCCAGCTCGCGGATCATCTGCGTGACGCGTCCGTCCTGCCCGACGATGTAGTGCGTCGCCGCCTGGTGCCCGGGGTCCTGGAAGGCCCGCACCGCGCTGTCGAAACTGCCCTGGGTGACGTGCACGATCACCATGTCTATGCCGAAGTCGTCGGGCCGGTCCGCGCGCCGCCAGTTGGCGTCCGAGGCCGCCACCCAGCGGGCGTCCGCGAAGTCGACCACGCCCGGCTCGCGCGGCTTCTCGATCCCGGGCACCCGCCACCACAGGCGGCCCAGCTCGTCCCGCGCCAGTACGGCCGTCCCCGCGGCGGCGGCCGCGCCGCCGACGAGCAGGGCCCGCCGGCCGATGCGGCGGTCGCCGCCCTTGCCGGCGCGGTTCGTGGAAGCTCTTCTTTCCCCCATGCGAGCAACAACGGATATCCGGTGGCTCCGGTTCCCGCGCCCCGTACCCTGGAGGGGTTATGACTGAGATCCCGCAGCCCTCCCG
>NZ_LIRG01000526.1 GCF_001419695.1 Streptomyces prasinopilosus | reverse complement strand
GGATAATGGCTTGGAAGCAATGTGTTCGATGCCGGTGGCGTGTGTCCTGCTTCAAGGACCGCAGGTGCCCTTCAGTGGGCCGTCGGCTAGACGGTTGAGCTGGGTTTCAGGAAGGGGAACGAGCATGGCGGCCATGAAGCCGCGAACGGGTGATGGCCCGCTCGAGGTGACCAAGGAGGGGCGGGGCATCGTCATGCGCGTTCCGCTCGAAGGCGGCGGGCGGCTCGTCGTCGAGCTCGCTTGCGCGTCAGCCGACGACCTTCTTGAGAGCGTCGCCGAGCGCGTCGGCCTCGTCCGGGGTCAGCTCGACGACGAGCCGCCCGCCGCCTTCGAGCGGAACGCGCATGACGATGCCCCGCCCCTCCTTGGTCACCTCGAGCGGGCCATCACCCGTTCGCGGCTTCATGGCCGCCATGCTCGTTCCCCTTCCTGAAACCCAGCTCAACCGTCTAGCCGACGGCCCACTGAAGGGCACCTGCGGTCCTTGAAGCAGGACACACGCCACCGGCATCGAACACATTGCTTCCAAGCCATTATCCCGCATGCCAGGACCCGATGACCAACATCGGTAGGCATCGCTTGGGCAACGCACGCGAGCAAAACCACTCAATTCGGCGATGTGACTGCGATACTGCGCCCCCTTGCGCCACTCCTCCGACGGAAATCGGTCCGGAATTCTTTGACGCAGGTCACACGCGGGCTCCGTACCGGTGCCGGTGATCTCCGTCATGCTGTCCTGCAGAGGGACGTACTGACGGGTAGGTCCACGAGCCGCGACGCGGAGGGATACACCATGGCCGACACCGTGCTCTACGAGGTGAGCGACGGACTCGCGACGATCACGCTGAACCGCCCGGAGGCGATGAACGCGCTGAACGTGGCGACGAAGGTCGCTCTCCGGGACGCGGTCCGGGCCGCCGCGGACGACGGGGAGGTGCGGGCCGTCCTGCTGACCGCCGCCGGTGACCGGGCGTTCTGCGTCGGGCAGGACCTCAAGGAGCACATCGGGCTGCTGGTCGCCGACCGGGAGGACGGCGGCGGACGCACGATGAGCACGGTGCGCGAGCACTACAACCCGATCGTGAAGGCGCTCGCCGGGGCCGCGAAGCCGGTGGTCGCCGCGGTGAACGGGGTGGCGGCCGGGGCGGGCTTCGGCTTCGCGCTGGCGGCGGACTACCGGATCGTGGCCGACACGGCGGCGTTCAACACGTCGTTCGCCGGGGTGGCGCTGACCGCGGACTCCGGGATCTCCTGGACGCTGCCGCGGGTCGTCGGCCCGGGCCGCGCCACCGACCTGCTGCTCTTCCCCCGCAGCATCACGGCCCAGGAGGCGTACGACCTCGGGATCGCGAACCGGCTGGTCCCGGCCGCCGAGCTGCGCGCGGAGGCGGAGAAGACCGCGCGGGCGCTGGCCGCGGGACCGACGGTGGCGTACGCGGCGCTGAAGGAGTCGGTGGCGTACGGGCTCACCCACTCCCTGGAGGAGGCCCTGGACAAGGAGGACGAGCTCCAGACCCGGGCGGGCGCCTCCGAGGACCACGCGATCGCCGTGCGGGCCTTCGTCAGCAAGGAGAAGCCCCAGTACCTGGGCCGCTGACCCCGGGCGGCGGGTCCGGGGCGGTCCGCGCCGGACCCGCCGCCTTCGCGGGTTCAGGTCCGGCGGGCCACGCAGTCCCTCAGGTGGTCGTCGACCAGGCCGCAGGCCTGCATCAGCGCGTAGGCCGTGGTCGGGCCGACGAACCGCAGGCCCCGCTGCTTCAGGGCCTTGGCCAGCGCCGTCGACTCGGGGGTCACCGCGGGGACGTCGGCGAAGGTGGCCGGTGCCGGGCGGCCGGCCGGGTCGGGGGCGTGCGACCAGATCAGGGCGTCCAGGTCGCCGGGCGCCCATCCGGCCAGCACCCGCGCGTTGCCCAGGGTCGCGTCGATCTTGGCGCGGTTGCGGATGATGCCGGTGTCGGCCAGCAGGCGCTCCCGGTCGGCGTCGGTGAACTCCGCGACGGCCGCGATCCGGAAGCCGGCGAAGGCGGTGCGGAAGCCCGGGCGGCGGCGCAGGATCGTGATCCACGACAGGCCGGACTGGAAGGCCTCCAGGCTGAGGCGCTCGAACAGGGCGTCGTCCCCGTGGACCGGGCGGCCCCACTCCTCGTCGTGGTACGCGGTGTAGTCCTCGGCGGACAGGGCCCAGGGGCAGCGCGGGGCGCCGTCCGGGCCCGCGAGGGCGGTTCCGTCGGTCACGGCCGGTCCCCCTCCTCGCGCGTGGCGGACCGGTCCGGGGCGGTGTGCGCCGCGACGGCGCGGGCGCCGGCCAGCGCGGACTCCAGGTCGGCGATCCGGGCGTCGCGCTCGGCGAGCTCGGCGCCGAGGCGGCTCAGCGCGTCGTCCACGTCGGCCATCCGGTAGCCGCGGACGGCGAGGGGGAAGCGGAGGCCGTCCACGTCCGCGCGGCCGACCGGGCGGTCCGGCGGCAGGGTGTCCCTCAGCCGGTCGGGGGCCGCCTCGGGCAGCGGTCCGTTCCCCCCGCCGCCCACCACGGCGAGGGTGACCGCGGCGACCACGACGGCGAGCGCCACGACCAGGAACAAGAACATAACCATCGCTGAGGTCCCCAGGGTTGGATCGAACCGGAGTCGGCTGTGTGACTCCGATCGTGCCATGCGAGTCTGACAGTCAGGGTCACGGTCGGCCGGGACCGCCGGCGGACCGCAGGGACGAGGAGAGGTCTTCGGGAATGCTCAGGCTGGGCAGGCGGGAATTCGCACCGCACGAGCCGGTGATCATGGCGATCGTGAACCGGACCCCGGACTCCTTCTACGACCAGGGCGCAACCTTCCACGACGAACCGGCGCTCACGCGCGTGGAGCAGGCGGTGGCCGAGGGCGCCGCGATCATCGACGTCGGCGGGGTGAAGGCCGGGCCGGGCGAGGAGGTGTCCGCCGAGGAGGAGGCGCGGCGCACGGTCGGTTTCGTCGCCGAGGTGCGGCGGCGCTTCCCGGACGTCGTGATCAGCGTGGACACCTGGCGGCACGAGGTCGGCGAGGCCGTGTGCGAGGTGGGGGCGGACGTGCTGAACGACGCCTGGGGCGGGGTCGATCCGCGGCTGGCCGAGGTCGCCGCGCGGTACGGCGCCGGCCTGGTGTGCACCCACGCGGGGGGCGCGGCGCCGCGGACCCGGCCGCACCGGGTGGAGTACGAGGACGTGATGGCCGACATCCTCGACCGGACGCTGGGGCTGGCGGAGCGCGCGGTGTCCCTGGGCGTGCCGCGGGAGTCGGTGATGATCGATCCCGGGCACGACTTCGGCAAGAACACCCGGCACAGTCTCGAGGCGACGCGGCGGCTGGACGAGATGGTCGCCACCGGGTGGCCGGTGCTGGTGTCGCTGTCCAACAAGGACTTCGTCGGGGAGACGCTGGACCGGCCGGTCAAGGAGCGGGTGCTGGGGACGCTCGCGACGACCGCGGTGTCGGCGTGGCTGGGGGCGCGGGTGTACCGGGTGCACGAGGTCGCGGAGACGCGGCAGGTGCTGGACATGGTGGCGTCCATCGCGGGCCACCGC